>NZ_JBFAYF010000043.1:0-92086 GCF_040681165.1 Actinoplanes sp. NPDC051851
CGTCGGCGGCGCAACCCTGGAGATCGTGAAGAGATATGTGGAGAACCAGCGCAACGTCTGACCAGACACCCAACCGCCTTGACGGCGAATGGGCTACCCCTGACCTGCTCCGCAGGGAATCCGATTCCTCCCCACGGCTAAAGCCGGGGGTTTCCACGGAGGCTTCTCGATGAAGCTGGAGTTCCTCAAGTGAAGCTGGAGTTCCTCACGTGAAGGACGTGCTGCCCGGTCTGGACGTCGTCGACGATCCGGACGTCCTGGAGAGCCTGAGCCACGATGACGCCGAGTGGGCGCCCTACGGCACACCGCTTGCGGCCGTGCGTCCGCGCTCCACCGAGGACGTACGCCGGGTGGTGGCCGCCTGCGCCGAACGGCGGATTCCGATCATCCCCCGCGGCGCCGGCACCGGGCTCTCCGGTGGCGCGAACGCGGTCGACGGGGCGATGGTCGTCGACCTCTCGAGGATGAACCGGATCGTCGCGATCGACGCGGAGAACATGACCGCGACCGTGCAGCCCGGTGTGATCAACGACGACCTGAAACGGGCCGTCGCCGAGCACGGCCTCTGGTACCCGCCGGACCCGGCCAGCGCGCCCTGGTCCACGATCGGCGGCAACGTCTCCACCAACGCCGGCGGTCTCTGCTGCCTGAAGTACGGCGTGACCCGCGACTACGTGCTCGGCATGGAGGCCGTGGTCGGTGGTCCGGCCGGCGGTTACGGCACGGTGGTCCGGCTCGGGCGGCAGACCACCAAGGGCGTCAGCGGGTACGACCTGGCCGGGCTCTTCACCGGCTCGGAGGGCACCTTCGGGGTGATCACCGAGATCACCGTACGGCTCCGGCCGGCCCGCCGTGAAGCGCCGCGCACCGTGGTCGGGGCGTTCGACAGCCTGGTCGCCGCGGGCCGGGCGGTCGCCGGGATCACCCGGGCCGGGCTGCTGCCCGCCGCCCTGGAACTGCTCGACCGGACCTGCCTGCGGGCCGTCGAACAGTGGAAGCACCTGGGCATCTCGGCGGACGCGGAAGCGCTGCTGCTGGCCCAGCTGGACACGCCCGGGCGGGCCGGGGACGACGAGGCGGCCGCGGTCGCCGCGGTGTTCGGGGCGGCCGGGGCGCTCTGGGCGGAGCAGTCGACGGACGAGGTCGAGGCGGACGCGCTCTTCGCGGCGCGGCGGCTCGCGTATCCGGCTCTGGAGCGGCTCGGTCCGGTGCTCACCGAGGACGTGTGTGTGCCCAGGTCACGCGTACCGGAGATGTTGCTGTTGATCGAGGAGATCGCGGCGCGACACGGTGCGACCATCGCGACGATCGCGCATGCCGGGGACGGCAATCTTCATCCGCTGATCCTGGCGCCCGCGGGTGACGAGGCGGCGAAGCGGGCGGCGCAGGGCGCGTTCGAGGAGATGCTGACCGCGGCGATCGGGATGGGCGGCACGGTCACCGGCGAGCACGGCGTCGGCCTGCTGAAACGCGACGGGATGCGGCAGGAGCTGTCGCCCGCCGTGCAGGCGATGCAGGTCGCGGTGAAGCGCACCCTCGACCCGCTGAACCTGTTCAACCCCGGCAAGGTGATCGGCTGAGGATCGCTACCCCGTCCGGTGGGCATCGGCGGTGTCGTGCGCTGGTTGTGCCCGCCGCCGCGGATTCCACGGGACAATGTGGTATGAGCGCATGGAAGATCCTGCTCGCCGCCGGACTACTCGTGGCTCCCGCGCCCGCGCCCGCGCTGGGCGCGACCGGCGGTGACACGCCGATCGCCGTCGACCGGCTCACGCTCAACGGTGACGCCGTCGTCGTCCGGACCGGGCCCGGTCATCGTCAGGTCCTGCGCCTGACCGGAGCCGATCATCGGCGGGCCGGTTCGGCGTGGCTTCCCGAGCGGATCGACCTGCGCGCGTCGTTCGAGACGCGGTTCGACGTGCTCCTGCACCACGGGCTCCAACATAACGGGTCCCAACATAACGGGTCCCAACATAACGGGTCCCGGCATAACGGGCAGATCGGCGCGGACGGGATCGCGTTCGTGTTGCAGGAATCCGGTCCGCGCGCGCTCGGCGGGCACGGCGGCGGCCTCGGATATCGTGGCCTTAATCGCAGTGTCGCCGTCGAATTCGACGACCACCGCAATGGCGACGATCCCGATGGTAATCATGTCGCTCTGGTGTTGGACGGTGATCCCGGTCGCCATCTCACGGTGACCGAGGCCGCTATTCCACTGTTCGGCGCGCCGTTCCAGGCCCGGGTGGCCTGGGACGCGCCCACCGGCGTTCTGCGGGTCTATCTGGGTGCCCCCGGTGCCGATTCCGCCCAGCTCGTCATCGACCGTGAGATCGACCTCCGCGAACGGCTGGGCGCGGATACCGCCTGGATGGGCTTCACCGGCGCAACCGGTGACATCGCCGCCAAGCAGGACGTTCTCTCCTGGTGGAGATAAGCCCCCGGCTCTCCTGGTGGAGATGAGCCTCCGGAGCGGAGCCGGCGTGATCAGGGCCGGCCCCCACTCCGCTACGAGCGCGTGCCTACGCTCAGCGCCACTGCTGGTCCGGCGCCGGCAGAACCTTCTTGGCCTTGCGGGCCTTCTTCTTCGGAGCCGCCTGGGGCAGTTCGGCCTGCTTCTTCGGAAGGATGTTGTTGATCGGCATGAGTCATGCCCTCTCTCTTGTTCCTCCGCCGTGCGGCGCTTGCAGGGAGAAAGCTATTCCCCGACATTGTCCGACCAATATGCGGAGCCTGGGAAAAAGCTCAACGAAAGCATTCCCATACGTGACTGACCCCATCCACAATAGAATTCTTATAAGCCCATTCATCATTCTTTGACGCCGATCTGCTCGACCGGCGGAACCCTGAGCAGCCGGGCGACCGGCAGCACGGTCGTCGCCAGCGCCAGCACCGTGACGCCGCCCAGCACGGCGGCCCCGCCGAGCACGGGCACGTACGGCACCGGGTTCCCGGTCAGCGCCCGTACCACGCTGCTCAGCGTGAGCGCCGCGATCGACCCGCCGAGCACCACGGCCGTGCCGAGCAGCCCGGTCTGCTCCGCGTTCACCATCCGCCGAACCTGCCGCCGCGTCACCCCGGTCAGCCGCAGCAGAGCGAGCTCCCGGCGCCTGGCGAGAGCGGCCATCACCATGGTGTTGGCCGCCGCGACCACGGTGTACCCGACCATCACCCCGATCAGCAGCCGGTTCAGCCAGGCACTGAGCGCCAGATCCCGGGCCAGCCCACCGGTCAGCGTGGCGGTGTCGGCGAGCGTGCTGCCCGGATGCGCGGCGGCCACCGCTCGCAGCCCGGCGTCGGCGCTCGCCGGGGCGCTGATCAGGATCTCGTCGTCCAGGTTCGTCGCGGTGTGCCCGGCGACCGTCGCGAGCGGCAGGACCACGTCGCCGAACCCGAGCCCGCGCCGGTAGATCGCCACGATCCGGGTCTGCACCGCGGTGCCGTCACCGAGCCGCATGTCGACCGTGTCGCCCAGGTCCCAGCCGAACATCGACGCCTGGCTCGCCGAGACCGCGGCCGTCCCGTCGCGCAGATCGGCGAGACTGCCCTCGCGGACGCCGAGGTCGATCACCGCGGCGAGCGTGGCCGGGTCCACCGCCCGGGCCGCAACCGCCTCGCCGTCGCCCATCAGCGGGACGATCACCGTGGTGTGCCGGACCGGGGAGACCGCGCGCACCGCGGGGACCGCCCGCAGCCCGGCCACCGCCGAGCCGGGCAGACCCGCGGGCGCGATCAGGGCCCGGGTGGCGAGCAGCCCCTCCCGGCTCTGGGTGACCGCCGCGCGCTCCAGGTTGTTCTGCAGGAACCAGACCGAGCCGCCGAAGCCGACCGCCAGCACCAGCGAGGTGAGCACGGTGGCCGTGCCGCGCGCGCCGGCCCGCAGGTTGGCCGCCGCGAGGTAGCCGCTGCTCCCGAAGACCGCGCGCAGCACCGGCCCGAGCAACCGGGCCGCCGCGTGGTTGATCCACGGCGCCAGCAGCGCGACGGCGAGCACGAACAGGTAGAGCATCCCGAGGGCCGCGCCCATCGCGGTCTCCCCGCTCGCACCGACCGCCGCGATCGCCGCCGCGGCACCGGAGCCGAGCGCGACGAACCCGCCGATCAGGCGCTTCCGGCCGCCGCCGGTGGGCTCGGCCGCCGCCTCGCCGAGCGCCTCGGCGGGCCTGATGCCGGCGATCCGGCGCGCGGCCAGCAGCCCGGCGAGCACCGCCGCGAGCAGCACGGTCCCGAAGGCCGCGGGTGCCGCGATCGCACCCGGCAGCATCGGGAACCCGGCGGGCAGGAAACCACGACCGGTCAGCTCCCCGGCCAGCCACCGCGCGGCCGCCAGCCCGCACGGCACCCCGATCGCCCCGGCGACCACGCCGACCAGCGCCGACTCCATCATGATCATCCGGCGGACCTGGCCGGGCGTGGCCGCGACGGCCCGGACCAGCGCCAGGTCGCGCCGGCGGTGGCGGACCGAGAGGCCCACGGTCGCGGCCACCACGAAGACGATCAGCAGCAGCACGTAGCCGCCGAACGACCCGCCGATCTGGACCAGCAGCGCGGCCGCCGCCCGGTCCGCCGACCGCTCGGCGAGTCCGCTCTCCGCGCCGGCCAGCACCCGGGCGTCCCCCGCGACCCGGGCGATCGCGGCGCGCAGCTGCCCGAGGTCGGCGCCCGGCCGGGCGATCACCCCGATCGCACTCACCGCTCCCGGGTGCGGCGCCAGGGCCGCGGCCCGCGCGTCGCTCCAGAAGACCGTGGCCGTCCCGTTCCCGGTCACGAGGCCGCTGATCGTGTACGCCCGGGGCACTCCCCCGGCGACCAGCTCCACCCGCCCGCCGACGGTCAGTCCGGCGCCGGTGGCCGTGTCCAGCACGACCTGATCGTCTCCGGTCGGTGCCGCGCCCTCGACCAGCCGGTAGGGCGTCAGCCCCGCACTACCCCAGCCCCGCCCGGACGCCGTCGTCCCCGCCGCCGTCACGACCGGGACGCCCTGATCCCCGGCGACGCTCCCGACGCCCGGCAGCCGCCGGATCTCGTCAACCAGAGCGGCGTCGACCGTCCCGCCCTCGGGCAGCGCGACCGTGCTCTCGTAGACCTCCCCGTCGAACTCCCGGCTGGTGAACGTGGTGTCCGGTCGCGCCACGACCAGATCGGCGGCCGCGTACCGCACCGGCGCCGGGTGATATCGCAGACCGGATTCGACCAGGATGCCCATCGCGGTCAGGATCAGCGCGCCGAGTGCGAGCGCCAGCAGCGTCGCCGCGGACGATCCGGGCCGGTGCCGCAGCATCCGCATCGCCAGCGCCGTCATCGCGCGGCCCCCTCGACCGGGGCGGGACGACGGCCGAGGGCGGCCAGCCGCTCGGCGATCCGCTCGGCACCGGGCTGCGGCGTGTCGTGCACGATCCGCCCGTCCGCCAGCACCATCACCCGGTCGGCCCAGGAGGCCGCCACCGGGTCGTGGGTGACCATCACGACCGTCTGCCCGTGCTCGTCGACCACCCCGCGCAGCAGCGCCAGCACCTCGGCCGCGGTGGTGCTGTCCAGCGCCCCGGTCGGTTCGTCACAGAAGATCACTTCCGGTCGCGAGGCGAGCGCCCGGGCGATCGCGACCCGCTGCTGCTGTCCACCGGAGAGCGCCGACGGCCGGTGCCGCAGCCGGTGCCCCAGCCCCACCCGCTCGATCACCCGGGCGATCCACTCCCGATCCGGCCGGGTCCCCGCGAGGCGCAGCGGGAGCACGATGTTCTCCTCGACGGTGAGCGCCCCGATCAGGTTGAACGCCTGGAACACGAACCCGATCCGCCCGCGCCGCAGCTCGGTCAGCTTGGTCTCGGAGAGCCGGGACAGCTCGGTCCCGCCGATCCAGACGGCGCCCCCGGTGGGCCGGTCCAGTCCGGCCGCGCACTGCAGCAGCGTGCTCTTCCCGGAGCCGGACGGCCCCATCACCGCGGTGAAGGTCCCCCGCCCGAACTCGGCGTCCACCCCGGCCAGCGCCCGCACCGGCTCCCCGTCCGCCGGGTAGAGCCGGGTGAGCCCTCGCACCCGCACCGCGGGCTCGCTGACGTCCTGATAGTCGACGGGCATGCGCCTGTGCCTCTCCCTCTTCTCGGCGCGCTCACGAGAACGAGCGCGCACCGAGAAGTCTTCTCAGCACGGGCCCGCCGGACTACCGGGCAGGCTGGTCAATCCGGGTAGGGCAGGCCCTACCCGGGACCGGGGGTCAACCCCAGATAGCGCAGCACGGCGATCACCCGCCGGTCGGCGCGGTCGTCCGGGGCCAGGCCCAGCTTCGCGAAGATCCGCCCGATGTTCTTGTGCACCGACCCCTCGGTGATCACCAGCTTCTCGGCGATCGCGGCGTTGCCCAGACCCTCCGCCATCAGCGCGAGGACCTCCCGCTCCCGGGGACTGAGCGGGGCCAGCGCGTCGTCCGGCCGGGAGCGGGCGAGCAGCTGCGCGACCACCTCCGGGTCGACCGCCGTACCGCCCCCGGCCACCCGGTACAGGGCGGTGAGGAACTCCTCCACCCTGCCGACCCGCTCCTTCAGCAGATAGCCGAGCCGTGCGGACCCGCGTGCCAGCAGGTCGGTGGCGAACGCCGGTTCGACGTACGCGGAGAGAACGAGAACGGCGATGCCCGGCCGCCGGCGACGTGCCTCGGCCGCCGCCCGGACCCCCTCGTCGGTGTGGGTGGGCGGCATCCGCACGTCGACGATCGCGACATCCGGCTCGTACTGATCGATCGCGGTCAGCAATTCGTCCGGCGTGCCCGCCGTGGCGACCACCTCCAGACCCTCCGCGCGCAGCAGCAGCGCCAGGCCCTCGCGGAGCAGGGGGTCGTCCTCGGCGATCACGATCCGCACGGCAGCTCCACGTCGATGGTCGTCGGCCCACCGGGTGGGCTGGTCAGTCGGAATCGGCCATCGTAGGCCGCCACCCGCCGCCGGATACCGCCGAGCCCGGACCCGCCGTCCTCCGCCGCGCCGCCGCGCCCGTCGTCGGTGATCGACAGGCTCAGGCGGTCCCCGGCGCGCCGCACCAGCACCGTCGCCGACGTCGCGCCGCTGTGCCGGGCGATGTTCGTCAGCGCCTCGGCGACCACGAAGTAGGCCGTCGCCTCGACCGATACCGCACAGCGGCCGGGCACGTCGACGTCGAGGGTGCACGGCACCGCGCAGCTCGCGGCCAGCCCCGCGAGCGCGCCGGCCAGGCCACGGTCGTCGAGCACCGGCGGCAGGATGCTCCGGACAACCCCGCGCAGCTCGGCGAGGGCCTGCTCGGTGGCGTCCTGCGCACGGTCCAGGAGGTCGCCGGCCGCGTCCGGGTCGCGGTCGGCCGCGCGCCGGGCCGCCCCGATCAGCACGGTGACCGCGACCAGGCGATTCTGCGTCCCGTCGTGCAGGGCGCGCTCGATTCGGCGCAGCTCGGCGGCGTGCGCGTCCAGGGCGGCGGCGCGGGTGGCGGTCAGCTCGGCGACGCGGCGGGAGAGGGAGCCGCCCAGCAGCCGGCGCCCCGGGTACGCCTGCAACCACGCGAGCACCGGACCGAGAACGATCGTCAGGACGGCGAAGCCCACGCCGGTCAGCACCACCGCGGCCACGTCCGCCGGTTCGTCGACGCGCCACCAGATGACGCCGGGACCGCCCTGCTCCGGGTCGAGGAACCGGTACCAGAGCGGGAAGGTGACGTCCTCCACGACGTACACCGGAAGAGTGATGCCGACCGCGCCCAGCAGAAAGCCCACCGTGCCGTGCAGAATCAGCCAGACGATCTCCTGGCGGGCGCTGCCGGACCCCGCGACGGCGAGCCGGGCGCGTTCCCGATCGGCCACCGCGTGCGCCGCCCGGCGCACCGTGGGCAGCAGGCGGAAACCCACGCCGACCAGGCACGCGACGCCCACGAGAAGCGTCCAGAGCAGGACGCCCAGGGCCAGGATCCCGGTACCGAGCCCACTGACGACGATCTCCAGGGCATCGACGCCCCGCCGAATGGTCCGTAACGGCACCCCGAAAGGGTAGGCCGAAAATCATCACTTTGATCTTCAACCTCTGCGAACCCTGCTCCCGTACTGGGAGGCAGATATTTGCACACCGAGTGCGAATACATGGAGAGGGGTATCGATGTCTACGAGGAGGTTCCACAAACCGACCGGCCGCACGTCGCCGCGGAAGCGGATCGCACTGGCCGGAGCCGTCGCCGCCGTGGTGGCGGGCGCCATGTTCGTCGTACAGAACAGTTTCGCCGCAACGATCCCCGGCTTCGGATCCCGCCGGGCCGCCACCGCGACGCCGAGCCTGCCGGGCTTGAGCTTCCCGTCGATCGGCGGGCGCACGAACGTCGCCTCGACCGGCGACGCCGCCGGGAACTGTCCGGATGCGCACATCATCGTCACCCGCGCGTCGACGGAGGCGCCCGGCACCGGCATCATCGGTTCGCTGGCGACGGCCGTCACCCGGGCGAGCGACCAGACCATCACGGTCGAGGCGACGGACTATCCGGCGCTGCTCAACCCGTACCCACCGAGCGTGGCGGCCGGCACCCGTGAGCTCACCTCCCAGCTCACCACCGAGGTCGCCAACTGCCCGAACACGAAGATCGTGATGATGGGTTACTCCCAGGGTGCCCACGTGATCGGCGACGTCCTGGCCGGCACCGGCCGCGTCACCGGCTTCACCCAGGCCGACGCGGTATCGACCGACGTCACCGACAGGGTGGTCGCGGTCATCCTGATGGGCGACCCTCGATACGTCCCCGGCAAGTCCTTCAACGCCGGCACCTCACGCACGAAGGGCCTCTTCGCTCGCGGCGAGGACGCCTCCCTCGACGCTTTCGCCGACCGCACCCAATCCTACTGCGACACCGGCGACACGTTCTGCGCCAGCGGCGCCAGCGTAGCCGTCCACTTGAGCTACACCCAGAAATACAACAACGACGCCGAGGACTTCATCCTCTCCAAGATCGGCGGCTGACCCCCACCCCGCGTCACGTCCGGGCCGCGATTCCCCTCGCGGTCCGGACACTCCTATCGTACGCGGCCCCCCAGCCCTCAACCGCGTCAGTCCCCGCCCCCACTCCCCCCGAACCGACCCCGCTCCGCGCTCCACCGAGCACAAGCACTTCCCTCCACTCTCCACTGGCGCCGAGGGATGTGCCTCGACGCTCCCCAACACACCCCTGGTCCCCCCGCACCCGCCCTCCTGGCTGGCGTTGAGGAGTGCCTCGACCGGTCGGCTGGCGCTCCGGGGTGCGTCAAAGCGGCGGGCTGGCGCTCCGGGGTGTCTCAGGCGCTCCGAGAGACCCGTGAACGCCAGCCGCGCCGGGAAAGCTGGCACCCAGAGGTCACTCAAGCCCGCCGAGACACCCCGGAACGCCGGCCACGAAGATCATCCCCACGTTCCTGAGGCACCTGCCCAACGACGACGCACGCACCCGGTTCACCTCGGGGAACGCGGCCGCCCTCGTCGGCATCACCCTCTGACGACAAGCGTGTCATCTAACGCTTAATGGACATTTATGGCGATACTACATCGGTGACGCGACGTCGTTTCGCTCGCGATGCGCTGCTCGGCGTCGTGCTGACCTACCTCGGCGTGCTCTCCGTGGCGATGGCTGACAGCGTGGAGCGCGGCACCCACGTGGCCGGTGTCGTGACGCCGTTCACCGCGCTGATCAGCCTCACGCTGAGCATCGTGGCGCTGGTACCGGCGGCGCCCGCCGAACCGCCCGTCGCAGCGATCGCCGACGACCTCGCGGCGACCGTCGAGGCCGAGTGGCTCGACGAGGTGGCGGCGCGGGGTCTTCGGCAGCCGGGCGTCCTCCCGCTCTCCTGGTCCACGGTCCACACCGGGGTGAGCGACCCGGGATGCGCCGGCGAGCACGCGAGGCTCCGGCTGGACGGCCGGATGGCGGGTGACTTCGCCACGGTCGTCCAACAGCTGGCGCGGGGATTCCAGGCCGTACCCCTCAACCGGATGGTCATCCTGGGCGAGCCGGGCGCGGGCAAGACCGTACTGGCGATGCTGCTGACCGTCGGGCTCCTGGGCCTGCGCGACACCGGCGGGCGTACCGCGGTGCCGGTCCTGCTCACCGCGTCGACCTGGGACCCGGTCGCCGACTCGATGGACGACTGGATCGTCCGGGTGGTCGCGCAGACCTACTACGACGGCGTGGAACGGCTGCCCCGCAAACTACTCGGCCGGGGACTGCTGCTGCCGATCGTCGACGGGCTGGACGAGATCCCGGAGTCGTCCCGCCAGAGCGCGGTACGGGCGATCAACCGCGCGATCGGCGCCGACCGCCCCATCGTGGTCACCTGCCGGTCGGCCGAGTACACCGACGTCATCGCCGGTGGTGCGCCGACCCTGCGACGGACCCCGGTGGTCGAGGTGTCCCGCCTGGCCGTGGACGACATCGCCACCTATCTCGGCGCGATCGACTGGCCGGAGCGGGTGAGCTGGGCACCGGTGCTCGCCGCGATGCGGGCCGGCGACGAGGGCCCACTGCGAACCGCGCTGAGCACACCGCTGATGGTCTCGATCGCCCGCCGGGTCTACGCCCGGACCGGCGACCATCCATCGGAACTACTCGACCGGAACCTCTTCGACAGCCGCTTCGCCGTCGAGGACCATCTCCTCGACCGTTTCCTGATCGCCGCGACCACCCCGGGCGGCGACGGACACCGCTGGACCTGGAACCCGGCACGGACATCCCACTGGCTGACCTACCTGGCGCGCTACCTGCACCGCCACGGCGAGCGGGACCTGGCCTGGTGGCGCATGGCCGACCGGCTGCTACCCCGCTGGGCCGGTACGGCCGTGGCCCTGGGCCCCGCGCTCATCGTCTTCGGCGTGATGTGGGGGCCTCTCGCCGCCGCGACCAGGATGGACATCATTCTGTACGTGGTCCTGATGTTCGCCGTTCCGTCCGGTGCCCTGACCGGCGCGGTGTGGTACGCCTCCACCGGCCGGACGCCCGGTCGGCTGGCACCGGCCCGCCGGGGTTCGCTCCGCCGTCTCGCCCGTGGCTTCGGCCTGGGCACCGCCCTGTCCGGGATGATCGCGATCCCGGTGCTCGTCGCCGCCGGCCTCGCGACGGCGGCGTCCCCGCATGGCCTGGCGAGTTGGCGCGACTATCTGTGTGTCCTGTTCCTCCTGCCCACGATCGTTCTCCTCTTCGGCGTCGTCTTCGCGCTGCAGAGCTGGCTGACCTCCGCACCGGGCCAATCCGGACGGGCCGGGCCCTCGGCGACGCTCCGCAGCGACCGGACGGCGTCCCTGGTCGGCTCCGCGATCACCGGCACGGTGTTCGGCGCCCTGCTGCTGGTCGCCATCGCGCTCGCGTTCGCCGTGGCCTCTCTTCTCTTCGAGCTGCGTGCGGGCTGGCCGAGCACACTGGGAGTCCCCGACCGGATCAGGTGGGCGGGACCGACCTACGAACTGCTCGAGGCGACCGCGGACACGAGAGCCCTCTATTTCGCGCTCGGCGGCGGGGTCTACGCGTTGCTGAGCCTGATCGCCACGGCGTGGTTCCGCTTCCTCGTCACGCGCGGGGTCCTCGCGGCCGGTGGCCGGATCCCGCTGCGTCTCATGGCGTTTCTCAGCGACGCGCGCGCCGCGGGTCTCCTACGGCAGTCCGGCGGCGTCTACCAGTTCGCCCACGCCCGGCTGCAGCAGCGGCTCGCCACGCGTCAACCGGCGGCCGGACCGCGACGCGAGCCGACCCGGACCCGGACAACGATCCGCCGTACCAGCATCGTCGGTGTGACGATCGTGAGCCTGGCGGTCGCTGTACTCGCCGTGCCACACGACGCCAGCCGGATGTCCGTCCCGGTCCGGATGGGCTCTGGTGACCTCTCGTTCAGCCCGGACGGACGGGAGATCGTCGGCCTGGTCGAGCAGGGCGTTCGCATCTGGCCACGGGGCGGAAGCCCACGGATGGTCCGCCTCTCCGACGAGGTGCGGTTCCTCGAGGGTCTCGCGGCCCATGGGGCGTACGTCCTCGGGTTCACGCCGGACGGGCGGGCGGCGATGTGGAACAGCCGGAACGGCCGCATCGTCGACTCCCAGCGGATCGGAGCGGATACGGTGGCACGCCTGAGCGATGCCGACATCAGCGACGAGAGGACCGCTGTCGCGGCATTGATCCAAGATGATCAACTGCTCGTGTGCCGGTTCGGTCTCCGGCGGGGTTGCACGACCCGAAACCTCGAAGGCCGTGTCGACGCCGTCGCCATCAGCGGCGACGGACGAACGACCGCGGTGGTGTCGAATTCCAGCGGAACGGTGTTCGGTCCGCTGGGGCCGGTCACCCTCGACAGGGAGACCGGCAGATTCGCCTCCATCCAGGACATCGCGCTCAGCCCGGACGGGCGGTGGTGCGTGGTGAGGGACGACTACCGGATCGAGGTCTATCAGACCAGGGACGGGACGTCCCGGTGGACCACTGATCTCGCCGGCCCGGACAGCTGGGGAGTCAGCGAGAGCGTCGTGAAGTTCAGCCCGGACGGCAGCGTCGTCATCGCCGCCGGTGGTGACGGCGCCCTCCATCGGTGGTCGACGAGCACCGGCCACTCGATCGGCCCCATCCTGTACGGGCACATGAGGCCGATCAGGGTCATCGCGATCAGCCCGGACGGCGACGAGTTGGCGACCAGCGACGACGTCTCGCTGCGGACGTGGTCGACCGGCTACCCGGCGGAAGGGTACGGCGGTCGCGGTAACCCGTAGCGCTCGCGCAGCGTCGTTCGGTGTAGGTCGTTCGGAAGAGACCCGCCGTCGCGACTTCTGAACCAGGGAGAGGCCGGTGCTGTCATTCATGAGATTGCTCCGACTGCTGCGAAACCGAGGGTGAGGTCGGCGATGAGGTCCTGTACGTCCTCGATGCCGGCGGAGAGGCGGATCAGGCCGGGCGAGATCCCGCTCGCCACCAGCTGCTCCGGGTCAGTTGTCCACGATCAGCGGTACGCCGGCGGTCGCGGAGATCGGGGTCGCGCGGGCGCCGGTGGCCGGATCGGGCGCGGCGCCGGCGTGCACTTGGAGGTGTCGAACCCCCAGCCGGAGCTTGTCATCGGACCAAAAATTTCACTGCCCCTATAGTGTTTGTGGGTTATATCTGGTGGCTACCGACGAACGCGTCGACGAGAGTTGCCAGCTCAGCGGGGCACTGCTCCTGCACGTTGTGCACGGAATCGATCTCTTCGATGCGTGCGGACGGCACCCGCTCGGCGAACTCGGCGACCACCTCGGGCGGCAGGTAGCCGTTGGTCGCCCGGACCAGCAGCACCGGCACGGTCGTCCTCTCCAGTGCGGGCCAGAGCCCGGTGAAGTCGCGCGGCAACCGCTCGGCGGCGTCCGCGGGGGCGCTGCCGAAGTGGTGCTTGAAGATCACTTTGCCATCCTCGCGGATCCGGGTGTTGTAGTACACGCCGCGCTCGAGCGCCGGTCCCGGCTTCGCGATGCCGGTCGCCACCGCGAGCGCGGAGATCTCCTCGCGCGAGGAGAAGACCAGCGGCCCGGAGAGGAACGAGCGCACCTGCTGGGCGTCCTGCTCCCGGATACCCGGCGAGACGTCCACGATCACCAGCCCGGTGACCAGGTCCGGCCGCAGCCCGGCGACGGCGATCGCGGTCAGCCCGCCGAGCGACTGCCCGACCAGCACCTGCGGACGGCCACCGGCCAGCTCACCGATCGCGGTGGCGACGGCCGGCGCGATCGTCGCCGGGGCGTAGTCGAAGTCGTCGCGCCAGGCCGAGTCGCCGTGCCCGGGCAGATCCAGCGCCAGCGCCGGACGGCCCAGCGCCTCGATGGTGGCGTCCCAGGTGTGCGCGTTCAGCCCGCCACCGTGCAGGAACGTCACCTCGGGCGCGTCGCCCCAGACGAGCGCGTTGATCAGGCCGTCGGCGGTGGTGACAGTCATTGCAATCCTTCTCGTACGGAGGTGATCCGCTGGGTGTTGAAGCCGAGCCAGTGCATCCGGCCGAGGAAGCGGGCGTGTTCGATCTTGAGGCACCGGTCGACGACCACCGAGAGCCCGCCGTCGACCGCGATCCGGGTGCCCTCCTCGTTGATCACGCCGAACTGGCACCAGAGCGAACCCACGCCGATCGCCACCGCCTCGCGCGCGATCCCCGGCAGCGCGTCAGGCGCCCGGAACACGTCGACCACGTCGACCGGCTCGGGCACCTCGGTCAGGCTCGGATAGCTGCGCTCGCCGAGGATCTCGGTCTCCCGCGGGTTGACCGGGATGATCCGGTAGCCGTGCCGCTGGAGGTAGTACCCGACGAAGTGGCTGGCCCGCAGCTCGTTGGCGGAGAGCCCGACGACCGCGACGGTACGCGCGGTATGGAGGACACGCTGGATCGTGCTGGTGTCCTGGTACTCCTCCACCCAGCTCATCGGCGGCCCTCCAAGGCTCGTTCCAGGTCCCAGATCAGATCGTCGGCGCTCTCGGTGCCCACCGACAGGCGCACCGTGCCCGGGCCGACGCCCGCGGCGCGCAGTTCGTCGTCGCTGAGCTGCCGGTGCGTGGTGCTGGCCGGGTGGATGATCAGGCTCTTCGCGTCGCCGACGTTGGCCAGATGCGACCAGAGCGTGACGCCGCGGATCAGATCCTGCCCCGCCTCGCGCCCACCGTCCACACCCTCGACGTCGAACGTGAAGACGGCGCCCGGGCCGAGCGGCAGATACTTCTCGACGAGCGGACCGTACTTTCCGCCGGGCAGTCCGGGATAGGTCACGTTGGTGGCGCGCGGGTGCGCGTCGAGGAACGCGGCGACCCGGCGGGCGTTCGCGACGTGCCGCTCCATCCGCAGCGACAGCGTTTCGAGGCCCTGCAGGAGGAGGAACGCGTTCAGCGGCGCCAGGGTTCCGCCGAGGTCACGCAGGGTCTCGGCGCGCAGCTTCATGAGATAGCCGTACGTTCCGAAGGTCTCGTGGAACGTCAGACCGTGGTACGCCGGGGAGGGCTCGGCGATCACCGGGAAGCGCCCGTTGGACCAGTCGAACGTGCCGGCCTCGGTGACCACGCCGCCGATGCTGGTCCCGTGCCCGCCGATGAACTTGGTCGCCGAGTGCACCACGATGTCGGCGCCCCACTCGATCGGCCGGCACAGGTACGGCGTCGCGAACGTGTTGTCCACGATCAGCGGGATCTCGTGCTCGTGGGCGATCCCGGCGACCGTCTCGATGTCCAGGACGTTCCCGGCCGGGTTGCCGATCGTCTCGCCGAAGAACGCCTTGGTGGCCGGCCGGACCGCTCTCCGCCACGCTTCGGGATCGTCCGGATCGACCCAGGTCAGGTCCACGGTCATCTTGCGGAACAGGTGTTTGAGTTGGTTGACCGTGCCGCCGTAGAGCGCGGACGAGGCGACCACGTGGTCTCCGGGCTGCAGCAGGGTGAAGAACGCGGCGGCCTGCGCGGCGATCCCGCTGGCGAACGCCACCCCGCCGGCGCCGCCCTCCAGGTTCGCGATCCGCTCCTCGAAGACCGCGACGGTCGGGTTCATGATCCGGGAGTAGGTGTTGCCGTACTCCTGGAGGTTGAAGTACGCGGCCGCCGACTCCGGGTCCTCGAAGACGTAGCTGGTGGTCTGGAAGATCGGCACCGCGCGGGCGCCGGTGTTCGGCTCGGGACGCTGCCCGGCGTGCAGTTGCCGGGTCTCGAAGCCGAACTCGTGGTCGTCGCTCACCGTCATCCCTCCAGGAATTGTTTGACGATCGGGGTCTGGCGGGCCTCTTCGAGGAGGAAGCAGTCGTGCCCGTAGGGGGACTCGATCAGGTGATATTCGGATCCTTCTATATTGTTTGCCATCTCCTCCGAGCCCGCCGGCGGATAGAGCCAGTCCGAGCTGAACGCGATGAGCAATGTCCGGGTCTTTATTGATTCAAGATCTTTGACGCTGAAGTACGTGAGCGCCCTCGACAGCACCAGATAGGTGTTCGCGTCGAACCGCTTGACGAACTGGGCGGCCTGATGATCCAGGTAGCTCTCGATCGCGAACTCCGGCTCGGTGAACGTGTACCGGATCCCGCCGTCGTTCTGCAGGCGCCGGCCGAACTTCTCGGCCAGGCCCGGCGCGGACAGGTAGGTGATGTGCCCGATCATCCGGGCCACGCCCATCCCCGCGTCCGGCGTACGCCCGGTGCCGTAGTAGTCGCCGCCCTGCCAGCCCGGGTCCCGCATGATCGACTCGCGGGCGATGGCGTTCCAGGCCACCCCCTGCGGCTGGAGCGCGTGGGTGGAGGCGATCACCACGATCGCGTCCACCCGATCGGGGTACGCCATCGCCCATTCGAGTGCCTGCATGCCGCCGAGGGAGCCGCCCGCGACCGCCGCCACGCGATCGATGCCGAGCGCGTCCAGGAAGGCACGCTCGCAGCGGACCATGTCGGCGACGGTCAGCACCGGGAAGCGCGAGCCGTACGGGCGGCCGGTCTCGGGGTCGGTCGAGGAGGGGCCGGTGGTGCCACGGCAGCCGCCGAGCAGGTTCGTCGAGACCACGAACCAGCGGTCCGTGTCGAACGCCTTGCCGGGCCCGATCATGCCGTCCCACCAGCCCAGACCGCTGGGGTAGCCCTCCCGGGTGCCCTCCTCGGGCGATGCCGCCGCGACGCCGGCCGCGTGCGCGTCGCCGCTGAGCGCGTGGCAGACCAGGATCACGTTGTCGCGGGCCGCGTTCAGGGTGCCGTAGGTCTCGTACGCGACGGTCACCCGGGGCAGCACCCGCCCGCAGTCGAGCGGCAGTGGCCCGGGGAGATCCAGATACCGCGTCTCCACAGTGCCGATGTCTCTCATAGCTCTTCGAAGTTAGGGCAGCTCCGGGCTATTGTCTAGCAACCCGATGGGTATTGTGGATCTCCATGCGACGAGGAAGGATCACCGCCCATGACCACCATTGATAACGGAGTCAACGTCCAGGCGCTGCTCGACGCGCGCGAAGCACTCAAGGGTGCGCCGGAAGCCGCCCGGTTCACCTGGCGGGCCACCTCCACGTGGGAGAAGGGCGTACACAGCACCACCCGGGTGGAGAAGTTCTTCGGCCTCGGCCAGGAGCAGACCCACAAGAGCGAGTCGGTCTTCCCCGCCGACCACCCGGAGGTGTTCGCCGCCGAGGACCAGGGCATCACCCCGATCGAGTATCTGCTGGTCGGCCTCGCCGGCTGCCTGACCGCGGGTGTCGCCTCGGTCGCCCAGAACCGGGGCATCAAGCTGCACTCGGTCGAGTCCACCGTCGAGGGCAACCACGACATCCGGGGCATCCTCGGCGCCGACAGCGACGTGCGCAACGGCTACAACGACATCAAGGTCACCTTCCACATCGACGCGGACGCGTCCAAGGAGGAGATCGAGGCGCTGGTCGCCCAGTCGCAGAAGCGCTCGGCGGTCTACGACGCGCTGACCAACCCGACCGACGTCACGGTCACCGTCGCCTAGGTGAACGCTCCCCACACGGTCGTCGTCGGCGCCGGGCACGCCGGCCTGGCCGCCAGCCACTTCCTCACCGCGCACGCGATCGACCACGTCGTACTGGAACGCGGCGAGGTGGCGAACTCCTGGCGGACCGAGCGCTGGGACTCGCTGCGGCTGCTCACGCCGAACT
Organism: Actinoplanes sp. NPDC051851; assembly: GCF_040681165.1. Classification (NCBI taxonomy): domain Bacteria; kingdom Bacillati; phylum Actinomycetota; class Actinomycetes; order Micromonosporales; family Micromonosporaceae; genus Actinoplanes; species Actinoplanes sp. NPDC051851. The sequence continues at coordinate 17,588 of NZ_JBFAYF010000043.1, forward strand.
GGCAGACCCGGCTGCCGGGTCAGGCGTACGACGGCCCGGACCCGGACGGCTACATGACCGCCGGCGAGGTGGCCGCGTTCATCGGCCGCTTCGCCGTGGGTGCGCCCGTCGTCACCGGCGCCGAGGTCACCTCGATCCGCCGCGACGACGACGGCTATCGGATCGTCTCCGGTCAGGGCGCCTTCACCAGCCGATCGGTGATCCTGGCCGGCGGCGCCTGCAACCTGCCGGTGGTCCCCGCGTTCAGCACGGCCGTGCCCTCGCCGGTCCATCAGGTGACGCCGCTCGGCTATCGCGGACCGGGCTCGCTGCCGGACGGCGGGGTGCTGGTGGTGGGCGGCTCGGCGACCGGCGTGCAGATCGCGGCGGAGCTGCGGCGGGCCGGGCGGCACGTGGTGCTCTCCACCGGTGAGCACGTCCGGCTGCCCCGGCTGCACCGCGGGCGCGACGTGCTCTGGTGGATGGACGCCGCCGGCGTGTGGGACCAGCGGTACGACGAGGTGGACGACCTCACCCGGGCCCGCCGCCTGCCGTCACCACAGCTGGCCGGCACCCCGGAACGCGCGACGCTGGACCTGAACACGCTGCTCGGGCTCGGCGTCGAGGTGGTCGGGCGGTGGGCTACCGTACGGGACGGGTGGGCGCTCTTCTCCGGCGGCCTGCGCAACGTGTGCTCGCTCGCCGACCTGAAGATGAAGCGGCTGCTGGCCACGTTCGACGCATGGGCGGGCGTCACCGATCCCCCGGTGGAGGTGGAGCCGACCCGGGTCCCGGCCACCCCACGGCTCCGGCTCGACCTGGGCGGCGGTGAGATCGGCACGGTCGTCTGGGCGACCGGGTTCCGGCCGGACTACCGCTGGCTGGACGTACCGGTCCTGGACGAGAAGGGCCGCCTGCGCCACGAGGGCGGCGTGGTCACCGGCAGCCCGGGCCTGTACGCGCTCGGCCTGCCCCTGCTGCGCCGCCGCCGCTCGACCTTCATCAGCGGTATCGAGGACGACGCCGCCGCGATCGTCGCCCACCTGGCCGCCCAGCCGGTCCGGCTCAGGTAGCGCTGCGGTAGGCGACACCGTGCGCGTCGGCACAGTGCGGGTCGGCGGGGCGCGCGATCTCCGCGTGGTCCACCTGCAGCGTGCTGTGGGTGATCCGGTGCCGGGAGCGCAGCAGCTCCTCGATCCGGGCGCGGGCCGCGTGGCAGTCGCCGCCGGGCCGTACCAGCACGTGCGCCGAGAGCGCCGGCTGACCGGAGGTGATCTGCCAGACGTGCAGGTCGTGCACCTCCACGACGTCCCCGGTCGCGGCGATCTCCGCGCCGAGCGCCGCCGGGTCCAGCCCGGCCGGCGCCGCCTCCAGGAAGATCCGCCCGGACTCGCGGACCAGCGCCAGCCCGGCCTTCACCATCAGCGCGACCACGATCAGGGTGGCGATCGGGTCGGCCCGGGTGAACCCGGTGGTCACCATGATCACGCCGGCGATCGCGGTGGCGATGAAGGCGTACAGGTCGTTGAGCACGTGCTGGAACGCGCCCTCGACGTTGAGGCTGCTCCGGTTCGCCCGGCTCATCGCCCAGGCCGCGCCCACGTTGACCACCACGCCGACCAGTGCGGTGATCAGCACCAGCGAGCCGGTCACCGCGGGCGGGTCGATCAGCCGCTGCACCGCCTCGATGCCGAGCCAGACCGCGAGGATCAGCATGGTCAGGCCGTTGGCCTGCGCGGAGAGGATCTCAGCCCGTTTGAGACCGTACGTGTATCCGCCCCGTGGCTGCCTCGCCGCGAGCCGCATCGCGATCAGCGCGAGCACGATGGCGCCCGCGTCGGTGAGCATGTGCGCCGCGTCCGAGAGCAGCGCGAGCGACCCCGCGATCAGCCCGACCACGACCTCGCCGAGCATGAACACCCCGATCAGAGCGAGCGCGACGGTCAGCCACTTCCGATCGGTCTCCGCCGACACGCCGTGATCATGCCCGCCGTGCCCATGCCCGTGCCCGTCATGGTCGTGCCCGTGCTCGCCCGCCATCCCTCGACCCTCCCTGACATATGCGCTCATCGCAATAATTGCACATCGACGGGATACCCGGGCGTGTCAGGTTCCCGCCCATCCCTCGTCGCCTTCCCCTCGTAGCCCGCCCGCGCGGGCCGTCAGGCCACCGCGCGCTCCGTTCTGCCGCGCGTGGCGGACAGCGCCGCACCCACCGCGACCAGCACCGCGAGGGCCGCGAAACCCCCGTCCAGGCCGGCCGGCACGGCCACCCCCGCGACCAGCAGCGGCCCACCGGCGTCGCCCAGCTCCCGCCCCAGCTCGGCCGCGCCCATGGTCTGCCCCAACCGCTCGGCCGGGGTGCCCGTGGCCAGCGCCGCGAACCCCAGCGGCGTGATCAGCCCGGTACCCACCCCGATCAGCGCCGCCCCGGCGAGCAGCCCCGCGACACCCGGCAGCGTCGCCGCCGCGAGTCCGGAAGCGGTCAGTCCCAGCCCCACCGTCAGCCCGGTCCGGGTGGTGAGCCGCCCGTCGTCGAGCGCCCGCCCGGCCCGCGGCTGCACGATCGCCGCGCAGAGGGCGAGCACCGACACCGCGGCGCCCGTCGCGACCGTGCCCAGCCCGTCGCCACGCCCGGCCACCGGCAGGAAACCCACCCCGGCCGAGAGCGCGGCGGTCGCGGCGGCCAGCGCCGCGGTCGGCCCGAGGAACGCCGGAGCGCTCAGCCGGCGGGCCAGGTCGAGGACGGTCTGCCGGGTCCTGGGCAGCGGCGGTACGGCCGGGACCGCCGTCAGCGCCCAGACCGCGACCACGGCCGCGAGCACGGTCAGCACCGTGAAGAGCAGCCGCAGCCCACCGGCCCAGACCAGCAGCCCACCGAGCAACGGGCCCAGGGTGTACCCGATCGACTTGGAGAACCCGTACGACCCGAACGCCCGCCCGTGCTTCGCCGCAGGATTCAGCCGGGCGACCAGCGCGGACGCGGACGGCGAGAACGCGGAGGCCGCCGCGCCCTGCCCGAGCCGGGCCGCCCAGAGCCAGCCGGGGCTGTCCGCGACCACGTAGACCGCGGAGGCCAGCGCGAACGCCACCAGCCCGCCGAGCAGCAGCGGCCTGGCCCCGATCCGGTCCGCGAGACTCCCGAAGACCGGTTTGAGCAGCACCTCCGCCCCGTCGTAGAGCGCGAGCAGCCCGCCGAGCACCAGCAGCGAGGTGACCGCGTCCCCGGAGAACCCGCCCAGGTTCGCCGCGATCGCGTGCGCCCCGAACGCGGTGGTGAACCCGGCGGCGTAGAGCGGCCACATCCGCCGCGCCGCCGGCGGAGTCCCGTGGTGGAGTGTCTCGACCATGCCCTCATCGTGCCGGAATCGACCGCGCTCCATGGGGCCCTGTGAATGATCACTTTCGTGGGCGACGGCCGTCACAATTCCCGGCTTTCGCCCGATTTTCCACAGCCTCCGCCGATAACTTCGGTATCGGAAAGTCAATGGATCATCCGGCCGCCAGCCGTCTGTGAGAAAGCCGTGTTGTTGCTCCACTCGCTCGTCGCGTCCCCCAGTCCGCTCACCGTCGTCGTCATCGGTCTCGTGCTCTGCGCCGTGATCGCCACCGTCCTGCGCCGCAAGGTCCGGCCCGCCCTCTCGGCCGTCTGCCGCGCCGTGCTCACCCGTCTGCGACCGCACCTGCCGTCCTGGCTGGAGCGTTCCGCGCGGCGGTGCCGGACCATCGTGGAGCCGTCCACCGTACGGTCGGTGCTGGTGACCGCGGCGGCCGCCGGGATCGCGTGGACCGCCGCCGAGACGCTGCATCTGGCCGGCTCGGTCACCGCGGCCGTCTCCGCCGTGCTGTCGGTGCAGATGAGCACGTACGCGTCGATCCGCGAGGGTGCCCAACGGCTGATCGGCACGCTGGTCGGGATCGCCATCACGGTCGGCGTGTGGGGTGTGTTCGGGCTCAGCCCGTGGACGATCGCGGTCATCGCCGGCGGCGGGCTCGCGGCCGGGCGGATGCTGCGCCTCGGCGACGGCGCGGTCACCGTGCCGCTCACCTCGCTCGGCATCATCGTCGCGGGCAGCGCGGTCACCGAGAACTTCGTGTGGCAGCGGGTGGTCGCGACCGCGCTCGGCATCGTGGTCGGCGCGATCCTGTCGCCGCTGGTCGCCGGCGAGACCCCGCTCGAACGGGCCCGCCGCAACCTGGCGCACCTCTCCGACCGGATCGCGGCCCTGCTCGGCGAGCTCGGCACCGGCGTCGGTTCCGGGTACGACCGTGACCAGGCCGCCCACTGGCTGGCCCGGTCCCGCGAGCTGACCGAGGACCTCGAGGACGCGGTGACCGCCGTCGACGACCTGGCCCGCCAGGCGCGCTGGTCGCTGACCATGTCCACCGCCCGGGTGATGCCGCTCCAGCAGACGTTGCGCGCCCTGGAGCACGGGGTCCAGCAGGTCAACTCGGTGGCCCGCTCGATGTTCGACGCCGCCGCCACGCCGCAGGGCACCCGTGTCCCGGAGGAGATCGGCCAGGTGCTGACCGCCGCGGCGGACGCGTTCACCGCGCACGCCACGCTGGTCGCCGACGCTCGCGCCGACGCCACCCAGGACGCCGGCAACCTGCACGAGCTGCTCGACGGCCTCCGCCAGGCCCGCCGCCGTACCCTGCGCACGGTCCGTACCCAGGTCGACGACACCGGCGTCCTGGTCCTGACCGGCTCCATCATCACCGACATCGACCGGATGGCCGGCTCGCTGTCCCTGTCGGCACCCGCCCTGAACGTCGGCGTCCGCGAGCCCTCCCCGGGCATCCCCGCGGTCTCCGACGTCCTCCCGGCGGTCCGCCTGATCTGGGAGAAGGCCGTCCGCCCCACCGAGAAGACCCTGATCCGCCACTGACCACCACGCCGTCACTGACCACCACGCCGTCACTGACCGCCACGCCGCCGTTGACCGCCACGCCGTCTCCGGTCACCCCGGCGCGGCAGTCCCGGTCCTGGCTGGTCCTCACGGGTGCCTCAGGCCCGCCGATGCACCCGTGAGGACCAGCCAGGAGCGGGGGCGCGCTGCGGCCGGGAGTGGGCACGGGATCGCGCAGGCGGGCGGCGGGTACGGTCAGGGGGTACGGGCGCGGGTGGCCCGGGTGAACTGATCGTCCCAGCGGCGGGGGAACGGGAGCATCACGTGCTTCGGGCGCCAAGGGGCCAGCTGGCGGACCGCGTTGAAGCCGGCCGCCGTGAAGATGCGATCGGCCCGAGGGAACAGCGGGGCCGCCGGGTAGACCGACAGGTGGTCGACGTTCGGGGGCGGCGCCGGCGGCGGGTGCGGGGAGACCAGGAGAAGACGGCGATCGCCTCTTTCCAGGGCAGAGCATTCGGATGCGTACGATAAAAGCTCGGTGATCTCGGTGAGCGGACCGGCGTGGGCGACCAACCACCGGTCCTGTGCAAGAACGGACAGCGGCTCGGCGACGGGTGGGTCCGTGAGGCGCAGCGGGGCTATCGAGCCGGAGATGCTCGCCAGGAACGCGTGGTGCGGCGGGGTCAGCTCCTCGACCGTCCAGGTCTGGTCGAAGTGCAGCGGGGCGGCGGGCGTCAGGGTGCGGTAGGCGTCCCACCTCAGCAGGCGGGCCAGGTGGACGAGCCGGGTGCCGGGCGAGACGGCCGACGCGTTCAGCTCGCCGTTGAGGCCGAACGGGAAAGCGTCGATGACCAGGATCGATGGGCGCAGGGACGGCAACGCCGCCGCCGGGAGGACCCGGTGCGGGCCCAGGACGCGCGGGTCGGCGGTGAACGGGGACGTGGTCAGGATCGTGGCCGGCTCGCCCGGGTGGCACGTGTGCAGGTAGGCGCGGATCCTCGTCAGGTGGCCGAGGCCGCCGCCCTGGGCGTAGCAGACGATCACCGCAGGGTGGCCAGGACCTTCAGGTACGACTCGGTCTCGGCGCCGACGCCGAAGTGGGTGCGCACCCGGGTCGCGGCGGCGTCGCCCATCGCGGCCAGCTGATCGTTGTCGGCCACCGCGGCCTGGTGCAGGGCGGCGCGACAGCCGTGCGGGTCGCCGGCCGGGAAGCGGAAGCCGATCTGCGGGGTGACCAGGTCGGCGAGCCCGCCGGCGTCCGAGGCGAGCAGTGGGATGCCGAGCGCGGCGGCCTCCAGGGCCACGTTGGGCAGGCCGTCGTAGAAGGACGGCAGCGCGATCAGGTCGCAGGCGGCGTAGATGCTGATCAGCTGGTACCGGTCCTGGAACGGCATGGTGGTCTGCGCGACCTGCGGGTGCGCGGCGAGCCACTCGTCGAGGCCGGGCTCCAGGTCACCGGCGAGGACCACGTGGAAGCGGTCCGCGTGCCGGGTGGCGACCAGCGACTCCAGGAAGTGGCGTACGCCCTTCTTGCTCTTCAGATGCCCGACCAGGCCGATCGTGCGCCGGGCCGGGTCGACGTGCCCGGCGCGCCAGGCGGCGGCCTGCTGGCGTTCGGAGGGCAGGATCTGCCACTCGGTGGTGTCGATCCCGTTCGCCACGAAGGTGACCGGCGTCGCCGGGGCGAGCGCCTCGACCAGGGGTTTCGTCGAACTCGCGACCACGCAGACGTGGGCCGACGCGCGCAGCGCCTCCACGACGACCGGCTGGCGGCGCAGGGAGAACACGCCCGTGTCGAAGTCGTTCCCGCGCAGCAGTGTGACCAGCGGCAATCCGGCCCAGGCAGCGTAGATCGGTGCGGCTAAAAGCGGATAAGTGCCGCCAAACGCAACAATAGCGTCGTATCCCGAAATCTCGCCAGAAAGCGTCGTCCACAGCGACCGCAGCGCGTGCTCGGGATCATCCGTGAGCGCCACCGTGCCGGGGATCGGGCGCCGGGACAGGTGCACCACGTTCACGTCGACGCCGGACTGCCGCAGACCCCGGACGATCCGGTCGCAGGAGTTCGCCATCCCGCCCGGGTTGGGCGGATAGTTCTCGGTCAGCCAGAGAAGGCGCATCAACTGTCCACCAGCGCGTCGTTCCCGTCGTCCAGATAGTCCTGCTGGGCACCGGCGTTCGGATCGAAAGCGGACCGGTCGAACGCGTCGAACAGGTTGTACCACCCGGCGTCCTCGTACTCCTGCGACGCCCGGTACCGCTGGGCCCGCCGGCGGTACGCGGCCGCCGCGGCGGGGTGCCCGTACCGGCCGTTCGCCGCCGCGCACTCCGGGCAGAGCCCGCCCTCGGTGACGTGGTCCGCGCAGAGGGCCCGCCCGCACGACGGGCACCCGGCCACCGCCATCTGCCCGCACTTACCGAGCGTGAAGAAGCCGGTGGTAACCGCACAGGGGGTCATCGTTCCTCCACGGAGGTCCAGCGGAACGGCTCGGTGGCCACGGTCAGGATCCGGTCGAGCTGCTCCTGCGGCGTGCCCGGCATCCGGTCCAGCTTGGCGCCGGCCAGCACACAGCGCCGCTCCCCCTCGCGCACGAAGACCTGGATCCAGCGTGGCGGCGCGGTGGACGGCACCCGCCCGGCGTCGCCCTTGGGCAGCTTGCGCCGGACCTTGATGGTCTGGACCAGCTTGATCTTCCGCTTCGACTTCAGCTTGCCGCGGGGGTTGCGCTTCGCGATCTTCCGGGTACGCCGCCGGTCGGCGACCACGATCTCCAGCACACTGCCGTCGCGGAGCTCGGCCCGCATCCGCAGCCACGGGTCGACGGTCCACGTCTCGGTGACCGAGCGGATCGGCGGGCGCACCGGCAGATCCCGGGACGGCAGCTCCTTGCCGGGCGCGTCCGCTCCGCGCAGGTCGGCGAGGACCGCGAGCGTGCCGTCGGGGCCCAGGTCGGAGCAGACCTCGTGGAGCAGCGGGACCAGCACGTCGAGGGTCCGCGCCGGGAGCGCCCACTTACCGCGGGTCACCAGCCCCGCGTGCCGGTGGAGGCTGGTGATCAACTGGTGCCAGCCCGCGGCCGGGTACGTCGCGGAGAACGCCCGGTGCTCGATGAGTGCCTGGTGCAACGGGTGGAAGCTCGCGATGGCGGCCTTCTGCTCGCGCCAGAACATGATCGGAACCGTATCAGCGGGGGTCGACGTGGTCGTACACGGCGGCCAGCCGCGCGCGGACCTCGGCCCAGCAGAGCACGTCCTTCCGCGCCCGGTCCGCCAGGTCCCGGGCCGCGACCGGGTACTCCAGCAGCACCCGGATCGCGCGGGCCAGCTCGGCGGGCCGGTCCGGCGGGACCAGGCGGCCGTTCCCGCCCAGCGCCTCGCGGATCACCGGCAGGTCGGAGGCGACCACCGGGGTGCCCGCGGCCATCGACTCCCAGACCTTGATCGGGCTGCACCCCTGATCGAGGTTGCGCGGGGTGGCGGTCAGCGGCGCCACCGAGAGCGCGGCGTGCGCCAGCCAGGCGGCGACCTCGCCGTGCGGGAGCCGGTAGCGCCAGTGCACCCGGTCCTCGACGCCGAGGCGGGCGGCGAGCCGGTGCAGCGGGCGGGCCCGGCTCGGCGAGACCGACGAGCAGACGACCAGGGCGAGATCGGTCAGATCCGCGAGCCGGGCGAACGCCCGCAGCAGCACGTCGACGCCCTGCCAGGGTTGCAGCGCACCGACGTAGATCAGGTACCGGTCCGGGGCCCCGTCCGGGCGCGGCAGGCCGTCCGGGACCGGGTCGGCACCGTTCGGGACGTGGTGCACGCGATCCGCCGGGATGCCACGGCCGGTGATCGCCGCGCCGATGACCCGGGATGGGACCACGACGGCGTCCGCGTTCTCCAGACAGCGCCGCTCCAGGTCACGGATCTTCGCGAGGGTGGCGGGCGTGGCGAGCGGCCAGGAGTAGGGCAACTCGACCGAGGGCAGCCCGTTCGCCTCGTAGACGATCCGGCATGTCAGATCGAGCGCCGGGAGTGCGCCCCACGGGTCGCGGACGTGGCAGAGCCGCAGCGTGTCGCGGTGCGGGGCGAGCTGGGCGGCGACCCAGGCGGAGAACGCCTCGGCCCGGTCCAGCAGGTTCGGCACCACCTCGGCGAACCGGACGATCTCGACGCCGCCCTCGCGCTGGTAGGCCGGCAGCCCACCGCCACCGAGCACACAGAGCAGCCCGCTCTCGTAGCGGCCGAAGAGCTCCGCCGCCATGTGCCGGATGTGCACCGCCGAGCCCTTGCTCGACGGAAAGCGATCGAACGCGATGTAGGCCGCCTCAACCATGCCGCCACCCGGTCACCGCTATCCGCACAACCGGTCACTCTAATCGAGCCCGTTCCTCCAGGCCGCGACCACGTCATCCGGCCCCCACACCAGGTGGCCGGGCTCGTGCCGGGCGGACGTCCCCGACCGGCTGACGATGACGAGGACCACCGGTCGCGGCGTCGAAACCGGGAATCCGGGCGGCGCCCGCACGCAGGGATTCGAGGTCCCGCTGATCGAACGGCGCGTCGAGCCACTTGATCGAACCGGCGAAACCGATCCGTTCGGCGATCGGACCGCGGTCGGCGCCGACGATGTCGATCTCCGGGTTGAACTGCCGGTTCCACCAGCCGCCGACGACCTGCACACCCTCCCACGGAAGGTCGCCGTCGAGGGCCGCGTTCGTCAGCGCCTCCCGGATCACCGGTTCGACGGCCCGGCCACGCCAGGACGACCACCGCCTGCGCACCAGTTCCCGGGCGGCGACGGCGCGACCACGGGCGGCCTGGGTCTGCGCCTGCCGGAGGACGCCCAGGTAGAGCCGGAGGTTGCTGTCGGCGACGCGGTACCGGGCCGGCTTGCCCGGCTGGGTGGCGAGCGGTTCCTCGATGGCGAGGACCTGCTTGTCGGCGACCAGGCGGTGCAGCAACGGCGACAGCGTTCCGGAGGGCAGCGCACCCGCACGCCCACCGGCGGCGGAGGCGATGTTCGCGAACGTCCGGTCGCCGTCCCCGATCGCCTCGATCACCCGGCGGGCGACGTCCGGGTTCGGGAACTCGGAGTTGAGCGCCTGTTCGGGGACGCTGAAGATCCGTGAGGCGGGATCGGCGCATTCACCGTCGAGGAAGTCGAGCGCGGTCGTCCCGTTCGGCCAGCCGACGACGATGCCGGGCAGACCGCCACTGATCAGCTGCGCGTCGATGGCGCCGGATCCGGAGAGCCCCAGGAAGTCACCGATCTCCGAGGGATTGAGCGGGCCGAGGACGAGGTTGTCGGCCCGGCCGTAGAACGGCCGGTCGTAGGCGGTGAGCCGCTGCATCATGTGCAGATCGCTGCCGAGCAGGAGCAACAGGACCGGCCGTGTTTGTGCAGCAGTGCCAGCTCGACCTTGCGTCCGAAGAACATGGCCACCACCCGGTGGACAAAAACTATGTAGATTCAATCTACCGGATTCGGCGGGGGCGGGCTCGTGTCCGGGACGGCGACGTGGCAACCTGCCCACCGTGACGACGGTTGATGGGGCTGCGGCGTTTCTGCGGGGGCGCTGGCGGGTGGAGCGGGGCATCGTCGATCACCGGGCCGGGGTGTCGGGCGAGTTTCTGGGTACGGCCGTCTTCGGGGCCGACCTGGGCTACCACGAGGAGGGTGAGCTGCGGTTCGGGGGGCATCGCGGGCCCGCGTCGCGGTCGCTGAAGTACGTGGACCTCGGCGGGTGGGTGCTCGACGTGACGTTCGCGGACGGGCGGGACTTCTACCGGCTCGACCTGAGCGACGGCGGGTGGACGGCCGAGCACCCCTGCCGGGCCGACCGGTACGTGGTCGACGGGCGGATCACCGGGCCGGACGGCTTCACCGAGCACTGGCACGCCACCGGACCGGAGAAGGACTACGAGCTGACCACCCGCTACTCACGGCTCCTACCGGCCCCGAAACTTTCGGAACTCCGGCTCGAAAGTTGACTCCCGGCCGTACTATAAGCGCTTTTGAACTGGGGTTTTGCACTTCATATTACCGATAAGTTTCCGGAAGTTGTTGACACAGGGATTGATGGGGGCAAATACTCGCGCTGTCGACACATCCCCCACTCCCCTCGTCCCGGGAGGCGACGCGAATGTCCCGAATCCCCCTCCGGATGCTCCTGCGAGCCGTCTGCGCCGCGGTCGTCGCCGTGGCCGGAACCCAGCTGGTGAGCGGTCCGGCCCAGGCGGACACCACGATCACCACCAACCAGACCGGCACGAACAACGGGTACTTCTACTCGTTCTGGAAGGACAGCGGCAACGTCAGCATGACCATGGGCTCCGGCGGTCAGTACTCGACCAGCTGGAGCAGCATCAACAACTTCGTGGCCGGGAAGGGCTGGGCCACCGGCGCGCGCCGGACGGTCACCTACTCCGGCAGCTTCAGCCCGAGCGGAAACGCCTACCTGACCCTGTACGGGTGGACCACCAGCCCACTGATCGAGTACTACATCGTGGACAGCTGGGGCACCTACCGGCCGACCGGCACCTACATGGGCGCGGTCACCAGCGACGGCGGCACCTACGACATCTACCGCACGCTGCGGGTGGACGCGCCGTCGATCGAGGGCACCGCGACGTTCTACCAGTACTGGAGCGTGCGCCAGTCGAAGCGGGTCGGCGGCACCATCACGACGGCGAACCACTTCGACGCGTGGGCGCGCCTCGGGATGAGCCTCGGCACCTTCAACTACCAGATCCTCGCCACCGAGGGTTACCAGAGCAGCGGCAGCTCGAACGTGACGGTGAGCTGATGATCATGCGTATCCGTGTCCTCGCGTCTCTGGCCCTGCTGGGCGTCACCGGCCTCGCCGGCGTGAGCTCCCCCGCGTCGGCCGCCGCCACCTGTAGCGGGTACGTCGGGCTGACCTTCGACGACGGGCCCTCCGCGAGCAACACCCGGAGCCTGCTCACCGCGCTGACCGGTAACGGTCTGCGGGCCACCATGTTCAACGAGGGTCAGTACGCCGCGGCGTATCCCGCCCTCGTCCGGGCCGAGGTCAGCGCCGGGATGTGGGTGGGTAACCACAGCTACACGCACCCGCACATGACGACGCTGAGCCAGGCGGACATGGAATCCGAGATCTCCCGTACGCAGAGCGCCATCGCGTCCGCGGGCGGCGGGACGCCACGCCTGTTCCGCCCACCGTACGGCGAGACGAATGCGACGCTGCAGGCCGCCGAGCAGAAGTACGGACTGACCGAGATCATCTGGGACGTCGACACGCAGGACTGGAACGGGGTCTCCGTGGACGCCATCGTCGCGGCCGCCGCCACCCTGACCAACGGCCAGATCATCCTGATGCACGACTGGCCGCCGAACACGGTCGCCGCCATCCCCCGGATCGCCCAGGGGCTGGCGTCCCGGGGCCTCTGCTCGGGCATGATCTCACCCTCGACGGGCCGGGCGGTCGCACCGTCCGCGGCCGGTGTCTGCTCCGGGCCGGAACGGGGTGACCACTCCGCGCCCGGCGCCGGCCCGCGCTCCGGCGTCGATCCCGGCCGGGGCCGGGCACGGACCGCCACGTCCGGCCGGCAACAGCGCACGTGATCGGTCAGCCCGTTCCGTGCCACACCGCCGGCCCGCTGATCCGGGTCCCGCCCCGGCTCGGTACCACCCGGCTCGGCTGGCGGTGAAGCCCGGAACCGCCGCCGCATTCCACCCGTGACCCTGCTGGTCGATGCTGGACCGCACGGGTGGGACGCCGGATCCCGCGGCGAGTGCCCGTCCGGAACGCTCGCGGCCCGCGGATCGCCGATTCCATCGGCCAGGTTTCGGTCGGCCAGGTTTCGGTCGCGGGCCCGTCGGGTGGCGTGCCCGCAGGCGGTGGGCCGGCGGTCCAGGGTGCCTCGGCCGGTCCGGCTGGCGATCCGGGGTGCCTCAGGCCCGTCGGCTGGCGATCCGGGGTGTCTCAGGCGCTCCAGAGACCCGTGAACGCCAGCCGCGCCGGGAAAGCTGGCACCCAGAGGTCACTCCAGCCCGCCGACACACCCCTCACCATCAGCCACCAAGATCATCCCCACAGTTGATCATGAAATGTTGATCAAGTCCGGCCAGTCGGGGCCCACCCCGACCGGGGGAAACCCCCATCCCTAACGGAACAGTGGCACATAACCGTGATCTTGGCCCGGGGCCCTGTGGACAAACCCCGGCTGTGGATAACCCCCGACCCGGACCATGACCGAGAACGACCACCCCGTCAGCGGGCGGCTCGCTCGCCGGGGATCCGTAGTGGGGGAGGACACCAGAAAAGATCGGTGGTGCCGGGAACCAGAGGCACCCGCGGGAGCGACTCTGCGGAGGTGTCACAGGTGAGGGGATGCATACCGTGAGGATCGCTGGACGGCTCGTGCCCGTCGGAGTCGTGGGGATCGCTGTCGGGGCGCTTCTCCTCGGACTGTGGGTCGGCAACGGGGTCGATGACGCGGTCCTACCCGGAATCCCCTCGCCGGGAGCGCTCACCGTCTGGGCACTTCCGGTCATCACCCTGCTGTCCGAGCTGCTGGCCGTCCTGGTCGTCGGCGGCACCGTCACCGCGGCGTTCCTGCTGCCCGGCGACGATGCGGGTCTCGCCCCGCACGGCTGGCTTCTCCTCCGGCGGACCGGCTGGCTCGCCGCCGCGTGGACTCTCGTCACCCTGGCTCTCGTACTGCTGACCGTTTCCGACGTGCTCGCCGTGCCCATCGGCGAGCTCAGCGGCCAGGCCGTGGCCGGGTTCGCGTTCTCCATCGCCCAGGGGCAGGCCCTCGTCGTCCAGGCCACGCTCGCGCTGGCCGTCACGGTCGTGAGCCGTCTGGCACTGGCCCGGAACACCGCCGCGTCCAGCGCGCTGCTCGCGATGGCCGCCGTGGTGCCGCCCGCGTTCACCGGGCACGCCGCCGGGTCCGGGAATCATCAGATCGCCGTGACCAGCCTCGCGCTGCACGTGCTCGCGGCCACGGTCTGGATCGGTGGCCTCGCCGGGCTCCTCGCGATCCGCACCACCCGGCATCTCCCCGCCGCGGCCCAGCGCTACAGCCGCCTCGCCCTGGCGTGTTTCGCGGCCACCGCGCTCAGCGGCGCGGCGAACGCCACGGTACGCCTGGGCAGCTGGAATGACCTGCTGGAGACGCGTTACGGCGTACTCATCATGCTCAAGATCGCCACCCTCGCCGCCGCCGGGCTGATCGGCGCGAGGCACCGCGCACGCTGTCTCCCGGAGCTGGCCGCGGGCCGCCCCCGGGCCTTCCTCCGGCTGGCCGCCGGTGAACTGCTCGTCCTCGGTGCCGCGACCGGGCTCGCCGTGGCCCTCTCCCGCAGTCCGGACCCGCAGGCCGTGACCGATCCCGATCCCTACGTCGAGGTGCTCGGCTTCCCGATGCCGGCCGCGCCGACCGCCGCCCGGATTCTCGGCGACCCGCTGCCCGACATGTTCTTCCTGGTGCTGGTCGCCGCCGGGATCGGCTACTACCTCGCCGGGGTGCTGCGGCTGCGGCGGGCCGGGCATGACTGGCCGATGGCGCGCACCGCGAGCTGGCTCGGCGGGATGCTGCTGCTCGGCGCGATCACCTGCCTGGGCGTCGGGCGGTACGCGTACGTCCTGTTCAGCGTGCACATGATCCAGCACATGGTGCTCTCCATGGTGGTGCCGATCCTGATGGTCGGCGGCGCCCCGGTCACCCTGGCGCTGCGCGCGCTGCGGCGGCCCGCCGATCCGGCGATGCGCGGCGCCCGCGAGTGGCTGATCCTGATCCTGCACAGCCGGGTCGCCCGGTTCCTGACCCATCCGCTGGTGGCGCTCGCGATCTACGTGGCGAGCCTCTACGGGCTCTACTTCGGCGGCGCGCTCGGCACACTGATGCGCTACCACCTGGGCCATCTGGCGATGCTGACGCACTTCGTGCTCGCCGGGTACCTGCTGTTCTGGGTGCTGATCGGCGTCGACCCGGGTCGCCGGCGGATCCACCCGGCGCTGCTCGTGCTGATCCACTTCCTGGCGATGGCCGCGCATGCCTTCTTCGGCTTCGCGCTTCTCCAGGGTACGGCGGTGATCGCGCCCGACTGGTTCACCGGCGTCCACCCGCCCTGGGCCGACTCGCTGCTCGCCGATCAGCGGCTCGGCGCCGGGGTGGCCTGGGCGTTCGGTGAGCTCCCGGCCGCCGCGATCATGCTGCTGCTGGTCCGGCAGTGGATCCGCAGCGACGAGCGGGAGCAGGCCCGGCTGGACCGGGCCGCCGACCGCACCGCCGCGAGCGGCGAGGAGGACGACCTGGCCAGGTACAACGCGTTCCTGGCCGAGGCGTCCGCAAAGGATTAGGCCACGTCCGGGAAGGGCCGGGGCCACGTCCCAGGATCAGTGCGAGTCCTGGTATGCCTTGAGGGTTCGCGGGCCGAAGGCGTCCGGGAGCACCTCGTCGATGGTCTTGATGCCGCTCAGCGTCTCCAGCAGCATGCCCTCGGCCGAGAACTCGTAGAGCAGCTGCCGGCACCGGCCGCACGGCATCAGGATCCCGCCGTCGCCGTCCACGCAGGCGAACGCGACGATCCTGCCGCCGCCGGTCATCACGAGGTTGGAGACGAGCGAGCACTCGGCGCAGAGGCCGACGCCGTACGACGCGTTCTCGACGTTGGCGCCGGTGACGACCCGGCCGTCGTCGACCAGGGCCGCCACGCCGACCGGGAAGCCGGAGTAGGGCGCGTACGCCTTGGTCATCGCCTCCCGGGCCCGTTCGCGCAGCATCGTCCAGGTTTCTTCAGTGATCACGACAAGAGCTTAGGCGCGGTCCCTACGCACCAGTGACCAGACCGGCCGGCAGGCTCAGAGCACGCGGCCCAGGCGCCGGCGGGAGTCGATGCCCAGCTTTCGGAAGACCTTGCGCAGGTGGTAGTCGACCGTGCTCGCGCTGATGAAGAGCCGCTCGGCGATCTCCGGATTGGTCAGGCCGTCGCGGGCGAGTCGCGCGATCGCCGCCTCCTGCGGTGTCAGCTCGCTCGGGCTGCCCGGCGCCCGCCGCCCCGCCCGCTCTCCGGTCGCGAGCAGTTCCTGCCGGGCGCGCTCCGCGAACCCCGGCGCCCCCATCTGCTCGAACATCGTCAGCGCGGTCCGCAGCGCCTCCCGGGCGTCCCGGCGACGGCGCTGCCGCCGGAGCCATTCGCCGTACAGCAGATGGGCGCGCGCCAGATCCCCGGCCGCCGCGGTCGACGCCAGCAGGCCGATCGCCTCCCGAAAGCGCTCGTCGGCCGGCGCGAGCACCGCCTCGGACCGTTTGAGGACGCCCAGCGCCCACGGCGTCCCGCCGGCGGTCGCCCGCGCGGTGAGCGTCTCCAGCGCCCGCTCGGCCACCGGGCGGTCCCCCGCGTAGACCGCCGCCTCGATCAGGTCCGGCAGTACCCGGCTGTAGGAGCACGCGTAGTCGTCGGCCAGCACCTCGCTCGCCACCCCGGCCGCCGCGGCGTAGTTGCCCTGGCTCAGCTCCAGGATGATCAGTCCCAGTCGTGCCATGCGGACGCTCGCGCCCATGCCGAGCCAGATCGCCGCCTGACGGGCCCGTTCGATCCGTTCCCGGGCGTCCGCGGGTGCGCGCCACGCCACCTGCTCCGGGCTCCGGAAGACCTCCCACATGTACGGCGTACTGCGCACCGCGCTCCGCAGTTCGTGCACCTCCAGCAGCAGTTCGTCCGCGCTGTCGAGCCGGCCGAGTGTGGTCTCGTGCAGGGCGAACGCGAAGAGCGCGGTCTCCAGTACCTGGATCGCCCCGGTACGCCGGGCCACCTCCGCGGCCCGTTCCAGGATGGTCTCGCGGGTGCGGTCGTCCCAGATCCGGGTGCACGCGGTGATCCCGGTGACGTAGTGGGTGAGCACGTCCGCGTCGGGCACGTCCCCGGTCGCGAGCAGTCCGGTGCCCCGGCGCAGGGCGGGCAGCGCATCGGCGAAATCGGACACCACCAGCGTCGCGATCGCGTCCAGCAGCAGGTCGGCGATGGTCTCGCCGGGATGGTCGCGGGCGACCACCACCTCGGCGATCTCCCGCAGGCTGGTCCCCTCGACCAGGTACTCCGCGGTCAGGGCGGCGTCGACGGCGCTGAGCAGCGCGCCCCGCTGAAGATCGAGGACAGCCGAGAGCCGGTCCCGGGCCGGGTCCGGATCGTCGGCGCGGAACGCCCGGTACGCGGCCAGGCAGGTCGCCGGGACCTGGGCGATGCCGCGTTCGCCGCCGAGCGCCACGATGGTCCGGGCCCGCAGCATCAGGCGGTCCCCCCGGCCGGTGGCGTCCAGCAGGGCCGGGTCGAGCGCGTCGAGCAGCAGGGTCGCCTGGGTGGGCGCGCCCGAGGTGTACGCGGCCCCGGCGGCGGCGAGCAACCGGGCGGCGCGGGCCCGGTCGTCCGGGGTGAGCTCGGCGGCCCGGGTGAGGAAGGTGGCCCGGGCGGCGTACCCGCCCCGATCGGCGGCGCGCCCGGCGGCCAGCTCCAGGTCGGCGGCGACCGACTCGTCCGGCTGCAGCGCGGCGGAGGCCCGGTGCCAGGCCCGCCGGTCGGCGTCGGTGCCGCGCGTGGTGACCCCGGCCAGGGCCTGATGGGCGCGGCGCCGTTCGGAACCGGTGGCACCGCCGTAGATCGCGGAGCGCACGAGCGGGTGCCGGAACCGGATGTCGGGTCCGAGAGCGATCAGGCGGGCCCGCTCCGCGTCGTCGGCCGCCTCGGGACGGACGCCCAGCTCGGCGGCGGCCGCGGTGACGTACCCCAGATCGCCGTGCGGTTCGGCGGCGGCGATCAGGAGCCAGCGCCGGGTGGGCTCGGGGAAACGGTGCACCTGATCGAGGTAGTGCGCCTCCAGCCGGCTCCCGACCGGCAGCGGCTCCGGGAGCAGCAGCGCACCGGCGAGCTGGTTGCCGGTGAGCGCGGTGGAGAGATCGGTGATGGCCAGCGGGTTACCCCGGGTGGCGGTGACGATCTGGGCGGCCACCTTCGGATCCAGCGTACCCGTGACGACCGACCGCAGCAGTTCCAGGGCGTCGGCCGGGGGCAGCCCCTCCACCGCCACGACGGGCAGCCCCTCCAGGAGAGCCACATCGCCGGTTCCGGTGCGTACCGTGAGAATGAGACCTATCCCCTCGGCGTGCACCCGGCGGGCGACGAAGGCCAGCACCCCCAGGGACTCCCGGTCCAGCCACTGGGTGTCGTCCACGCAGCAGAGCACCGGACCGCGCGCCGCCACGCTCGCGAGCAGCGACAGCACGGCGAGACTCACCAGGAAACGATCCGGGGCCGGCCCGTCCGCCAGCCCGAAGGCCACCGACAGGGCCGTCCGCTGCGTCCCCGGCAGAACTTCCAGATCCTTCCTCACGTACGACACCAGCAGGCGATGAAGAGCGGCGAACGGGAAGTCCGCCTCCGCCTCCACACCGGCCACCCGCAGCACCCGGAGGTCGTCCGCCGCCCGGGCCACCTCGTCGAGCAGCGCGGTCTTGCCGATCCCGGCCTCACCCCGCACCACGACGACCCTGCTCATCCCGGCCCTGACCTCGTCCAGCAGGTCGTCCAATGTGGCCTTCTCGGCGGCGCGTCCCAGCAGCACGGCCGCAGACTACGTGAATTCTGTGACGGACTACGTACTCGCGTGGACGCGAGGAACGCTCCCACCGCCATACCGTGACCGCTGGTTCACAACGAGGGGGTACAGGGCATGAGCACCATCGTTCTGGTTCACGGGCTATGGGTGACGCCACGCAGCTGGGAGCAGTGGGTGCCGTACTACGAGGCCAAGGGGCACACCGTGATCACGCCGGCCTACCCGGGCTTCGAGGTCGAGGTGGAGGCGCTGCGGGCGGACCCGACGCCGATCGCCACCGCGACCGTCCCGGACACCCTGGCACACCTGGAGAAGGTGATCACGGCGCTGCCGGAGAAGCCGATCATCATGGGTCACTCGTTCGGTGGGGCGCTCACCCAGCTGCTGCTGGACCGGGGGCACGGGGCGGCCGGCGTGGTGATCGACTCGGCGCCGCCGGAGGGCATCCGGGTGACGCCGCCGTCGCAGATCAAGTCACTCTTCCCGATCCTGAACAACCCGGCCAAGCGCCACCAGGCGGCCGGGTTCACCGCGGAACAGTTCCACTACGCGTTCACCAACACGCTCTCCGAGGCCGACTCGCTCGCGGCGTACGAGCGGTACGCGATCGCGGCGCCCGGCAGCTGGGTCTGGGCGTACGGGCTGATCGCGAACTTCAAACCCGGCAAGCAGGAGACCTGGGTCGACTTCCACAACAACGACCGGGCGCCGCTGCTGTTCCTCGCGGGCGGCGCCGACCACATCATGCCGCCCTCGGTGAACAAGTCCAACGCCGACCACTACAGGGCGCCGGACACGATCACCGAGTACTACGAGTTCCCCGGCCGGTCGCACTGGACCTGCGCGGAGCCGGGCTGGGAGCAGGTCGCCGACCACGCCCTGGAGTGGGCGCTGCGGCACGCGTGAGTCCTGTGCGGGAGCCGGTCGCCCGGCTCCCGCACCCCCGATGGATCACGTCACTTACAGCCGATCCAGTCCTTGTAGGTGCTCGGCACGTCGCCGTCGGCGACCTTGTCGGCCAGCTCCCAGAAGACCTCGGGCCAGTCACCCTCGGCGTTCATGTCGTTCAGCACCTTCCACTGGTGGCTGCTGGTCAGCGCCTCGGCCGCCCGCTTGCGCGCGGCGTCGTCGCCGGCCCGGTCGGCGCGCGTCCACTCGGCGATCCACTCGCAGCCGACCAGGCCGGTCACCGCGGCGCCGAACTGGTACGCATCGTTGGTACCCGCCCCGTCCAGGTCGGACTTGTCGAACCCGGGCGGTAGCGGGATGTCCGCCAGCAACTCGTCGGCCTTCGCGGAGATCCGGTCCGGGGTGATCACGTCGGCGGGCATGGCGGCCAGCCAGGTGTCCACGTCGACCTGCTCGACATGGGTCAGGATCTCGTCGAAGACGGCCCGGGTGACCCCGGCGCCCTGCAGGCGCAGTTCGACGAAGACGTCGTCACGCGGCGTCAGCATGATGGCGAAGTCGTTGTCGCTGTACGTGAAGACCTTGCCGGTCCAGCCGACGATCCCGCCCGCCTCCGGGGCACTGACCTGGAGGCGGTCCTGGTAGTAACTGTCGTAGGACTCGGCCCGGTACCAGTTCATGTCCAGCAGGAGCGTGCCCTTCTGGAAACTGATGTCGCCGCTGCCGTCGCCGTCCCGGAAGCCGTAGACGTGGACGATCGTCCAGCCGTCCTCCCGGACCAGCAGGCGCGGCATCTTCTCGGCGGCCTCCTTGGCCGCGGCCGCGTCGATCGGCCCCGGCGTCGCCGCGGTCTCCTCGACGGTGGCGACGTTGCTGCCATTCTCCTCGTGCCAGCCCCGCCCGCCGGCCACGAAGGCCATCGGGAGCAGCGCGACGAGGACCGCGGCCGCGGCCACCACGACGGCGGAACGGCGGGCCAGGCGGTGGCGGAGCGCGAAGCGGGGTTGCGGCGGCTCAGACATGATCTCCTCCAGGAGGCTCTGCCTCGCCCCGTCGAGGTGTCCGAGACCGATCGCACGGTACGGATCGGCGTCACGGATCAGGTGATCCAGCTGCTCGTCGGTCACCGGCCCTCCTCCGGGATGAGTCTGGTCAGTACGTCGAGCACATGTCCGGACGACGCGCGTTCGTCACCGATCAGTTCGCGAAGCCGCCCCCGGGCCCGGGAGAGTCGGGTACGGACGGCCGCCGCGTTCACCCCGAGGACGGTGGCCACCTCGCGCGGCTCCAGCCCGTCCCAGACCGTCAGCGTCAGCACCTCCCGGTCCAGCTCGCCGAGGCGGGCCAGGGCCGCGCGCACCACGAGCCGGTCCGGGACCTCGGTGCCCGGGTCGACGGCCGGTCCCCCGGTCAGCCGCTGACGCAGCCGGTCACCGAGCCGGTCCCGGCGCTGGTCACCGCGGTGGTGGTTGGCGAGCACCCGGCGCGCGACGCCGTAGAGCCAGAGCTTCGCCTCGGTGTCCGGCGGGATCTCGCGTACGCGTCGCCAGGCCACCAGGAACGTCTCGGCGACGATGTCCGAGGCGTCCTCCGGGCGGTCGACACGCCGGATCGCGTACGCGAGAAGCGCCTCGAAATGGTCGGCGTAGACCCGTCGGAACCGGTCCTCATGGTCGATAGCGGAGGTCACGTCACCTCCATGTCCGGATCGACGCCGATCGTGACAGCCTATTCTCAGATTTCCTGATGCTGCCGTTCGGTCACCACGGGACCGGGCCGTCATCCTGCACGAACGTGCCGGTCGGGCTCTCCGCCACCGTCGCCAGGTGAAGGACGATCGCCGCGCCCTGCTCCGCCGTCCGCTCCAGGCTCAGCCCCAGATCGGTGGCGAAATCGGTCCCGCACGCACCGGGGGCGACCGCGTTGACCGTGATGCCCTCGGACGCGAGCGTCTTGGCGTACATCACGGTGACCATGTTCAGCGCGGCCTTCGACGCCGGGTAGGCCAGCGGGAGGCGACCGCTCGCGAACGCGTGCCCGGGGTCGGACTGCCAGGTCAGCGACGCGGTGCCGCTGGACACGTTGATGATCCGGCCGCCGTCGCCCTTCCGCAGCAGCGGCAGGAAGGCCTCGGTGACGCGGACCACGCCGAACAGATTGGTCTCGAACACCGTACGCATGACCTCGGGGTCGATCTCGCCGCTGACCTGGCCGTCGATGCCGCCGGAGATCCCCGCGTTGTTGACCAGCACGTCCAGCCGCCCGTACCGCCCCGCCACCTCGGCGACGGCGTCGCGCACCGAGTCGTCGTCGGTGACGTCGAGCCGAAGCGTCCCCGGCCCACCGCCGCGCGACCCGGCGACGACGGTCATCCCCTGGGCGGCGAGCCCCGCTGCGATCGCCGCGCCGATACCCCGATTCGCCCCGGTGACCAGGGCGATCCTCGTTGTTGACATGCCTCTATCCGAGCACCGGCCCGACCGGCGCGTCCAAGACCGATACGGTGGGAGCCGATACCTTTGCGGTATGGACGACGTCGAGACCCGCGAGCTCCGGTACTACGTCGCCGTCGCCGAGGAACTGCATTTCGGCCGGGCGGCGACCCGTCTCGGCATCGCCCAGCCGCCGCTCTCCCGCGCGATCCGCCGGCTCGAACACCGGATCGGCGTGCCGCTCCTGGAGCGCACCAGCCGCGGAAACCGCCTGACCGGCGCCGGCGAGGTGCTGCTCAAGGAGGCGCGGATCGCCCTGGACACGGTCGCCACGGCCGTCCGGCGCACCCGCCGGGCCGGCACACCCCAGCGCGCTCTGATCCTCGCGATGAAGCCCGGCGGCGACGGAGGTCTACTTCCCAAGATCCTTCTCGGGTACGAGCCGGACCCCGACGCCGCGCCGGTCGAGTTCGTCTTCTCGATCGCCGGACGGGCCGCCATGCTGCGCACCGGTCGCGCGGACGTCGCCTTCCTGCACCACCCGCAGAACGACCTGCACGGCCTGGCCACCGCACCCCTCGCCGTCGAGCGCCGGGTAGCCGCACTGGCCGAGTCCCACCCGCTCGCCGCCCGCGAGTCCCTCCGGATGGCCGACCTCGACGGCGAGCCGATGCCACAGTGGCCGGAGTCCGCCGACCTGCGCCCGGGCCCGGTGGTCGACGACGCCGCGGCGCTGCTCCAGCTGGTCGCCCTCGGCCGCGCGGTGGCCCTGGTCAGCGAGTCGGCGTTGCAACGCCCGTACCGCGGCGTCACCTACCGCCCGGTCCTGGACGCCACCCCCGCCACGCTGGTGATCGCCTGGCAGCCCGACGCCCCGCCACCCCACGTACTCGCCTTCCTCCGCGCCGCCCGCACCGCCGCCGCCTCCGCCTCCCCCGTCCACTCCGCCTCGCCCGCCTCCCCCGTCCACTCCGCCTCGTCCCCTCCCTCGCCCTCCGCCCCCACTTCCGCCTCGCTCCCGCCGCATCCGCCGCTCCCGGCCCCGGCACCGGGCCCTCGCACTCGCGCGACCCCCGATCCTGCGCCTAGAGTCAGCTGACGTGACTGCTGACATTGACGCACGTACATGGTTGCGCGAACGGGGCGCCACGATGGTCGAGCACCCCGGCGGAACCCTCTTCGCTCACCTCTGCCGGGTCGAGGAGTTGCTCGCCGAGCTGGGCCACCCCCGTGACGTCCAGCTGGCCGGCCTGACCCACGCCGCATACGGCACCGACGGTTTCCCCCTCGCGCTGCTCGACTGGACCGACCGCGCGACGTTGCGCAACCTGATCGGCACCGAGGCGGAGGCGCTGGTCTACCTCTACGGCGCCTGCGACCGCAAACGCAGCTGGCCCCACCTGGCCGAGACCCACGAGGTCACCGACCGCTTCACCGACCGGGTCGAACACCTCACCCCGGCCATGCTGACCCCCTTCATCGATCTGAGCATCGTCAACGAGCTCGACGTCATCGCCCAGAACCCTGCCCTGCTGACCAAGCACGGCGACTACTTCCGCACCCTCTTCACCGCCTGGTCCCCCGCCACCTCCCCACCCGTCGCCGCCCGGATCCGCCACATCACCGCCCCCGCATAACCACGCCCGCCTTCGCCCGCCACCCACCCGCCCTGCCGCCCTGCCACCTCTCCCGCCCCGCCACCTCTCCCGGCCTGCCGCCTCTCCCGCTCTGCCATCTCTTCCGCCCCGCCGCCTTTCCCGCCCCGCCACCTCTCCCGCCCCGCCGCCTTTCCCGCCCTGCCGCACGGGTCAGCCGCCTCGTCGCGCCCGCTCGACGATCCAGGCGAGCGGCCGACGGCGCCGCAGCGCGCGGCGCCGATCCATCGGTTCCTGAACCGGACCGACCAGGTGCTGGGTGAGGCCGATGGCCGCGAAGAGATGTCGCATACCGAGGAATCTAAGAACCCACTGGCCCACGGCTATAGTCCAGACACATGGCGGAAGAGTGGGCCAGTTTCGGCCGCGACCTGCACCTGCCGATCGACCGCACGCGGGGTCTACGGGCAGGCCTGGAGCACGCCCTGCGCGAGGCGGTACGCGACGGCCGCCTCGGGCCCGGGGACCAGCTCCCGTCCTCCCGATCCCTCGCCCAGGAACTGGGCATCTCCCGCGGCACCGTCACCCAGGTCTACGAGCAGCTCACCGCCGAGGGCTACCTGGACAGCCGCCCCAGGTCCACCGTCCGCGTAGCCCCACGAACGAAGCCGCCCGCTCCGCTCCCCACCCAGCCTCCGCTCCCCGCCCAGACGTCGCTCCCCGCCCAGACGTCGCTCCCCGCCCAGACGTCGTTCCCCGCGCAACCTCCGCTCCCCAGGCGGCCCCCGTTCTCTGCGCAAGCCTCGCTCCCGGCGCGGCCTCCGTTCCCCGCGGAACCGGCCGGTTGCCTGCCCGTTACCGGCGGCTTCGATCTCCGCCCGGGCTTGCCGGACCTGTCGATGTTCCCGCGCCGCGAATGGCTGGCCGCCACCCGCCACGTGCTGCAGACCGCCCCGAACACGGCCTTCGCCTACGGCGCACCCGCCGGAACCACCGAGCTACGCGAAGCCCTCGCCGATTACCTGGGCCGTTCCCGCGGCGTGATCACCTCTCCCGCCAACATCGTGATCTGCGCCGGCTACACCCACGCGCTACGCGTCATCTGCGAGGCCCTGACCGGCCCGATCGCCTTCGAACACCCGTGCCTGCCCGACTACCCCGCCCTCGCCGCCACCATGGGTTTGCCGGTCAGCCACATCCCGGTCGACAACGACGGCCTGGTCGTGTCCGATCTCGGTCAGGAAAACGCCGTGGTCGTCACCCCCGCCCACCAGTACCCGCTCGGCGTCACCCTCAGCCCACACCGCCGCCTCCAGCTGATCGACTGGTCCCGCCGCACCGGCGCCGTGATCGTCGAGGACGACTACGACGGCGAGTTCCGCTACGACCGCCAGCCCGTCGGCGCTCTCCAGGGCCTCGCCCCCGACCATGTCATCTACGCCGGAACGGTCAGCAAGACCATCGCCCCGGCCCTCCGCATCGCGTGGCTGGCCGTCCCCACCTCCGTCCTCCCGGCCGTCCACCGGGTACTCACCAGCGACGAGTCCCACGTCAGCACCCTCGACCAGCTGATCCTGGCCCACCTGATCCGCCGCGGCGACCTGGACCGCCACCTCCGCCGCTGCCGAACCCGCTACCGCCACCGCCGCGACCACCTCGGCCGCGCCATCGCCACCCATCTCCCCGGCGCTCACCTCTCCGGCATCGCCGCCGGCCTCCACGCCGTACTCCACCTCCCCGGCGCCACCGAGCCGGACATCCTCACCGCCCTCCAGAACGCCGACGTCGCCGTCGAGGCCCTGTCCTTCTTCTACCGCCGGGCCGATCACGGTCACCGGGCCGATCACGGTCGCCGGGCCGATCACGGTCGCCGGGCCGATCGCGAGCCCTCACACGGCGCTTCTCCCGGCGTGGTGATCGGCTACGCCTCGCCGCCGCAACACGCCTACGACAGCGCCGTCGAGGCCCTGATCACCGCGCTACGCTCCGCCATCGCCACATAGGAACGACCGCGACGGCCACGAGCCGGTGCGCCCCGAGTTCCCCGTAGGGTGGCCTGGTGAAGCCGATCACCGCGGGCGCCGACCTGACCGAGACCACCATCGGGGACGAAGTCTTCGAGGGCCTGGACCTCCGCTCGGTCCGCTTCAACTGTGCCGAGCTCACCGGCGTCAGGTTCGTCGAGTGCCGCTTCATCGGCTGCAACTTCTTCGACGCCCGCCTCACCGACTGCGACCTCCTCGACTGCACCTTCGACCGCTGCACCTTCACCGGCACCGAGATCACCGGCGGCGACTGGTCCGGCACCCGGCTCCTGGCGGCCGACCTCTCCACCACCGAGTTCACCCGTGTCCGCATGCGCGAGACCAACCTCCGCGCCGCCCGCTGTCAGGGCGCCACATTCCGCGACGTCGACTTCACCAACGCCCTCCTCGACGAGGCCGACTTCACCCGCGCCGACCTGCGGGGCAGCATCCTGACCGCTTTCGACCCTCGCACGACCGACCTCCGCGAGGCCGTCATCACCGCCGAACAGGCAGTCGACCTGGCCGTCGCCCTCGGACTCTCCATCCGCTGACCTTCACGCACCCGGCCTATCCGCTGGCCCACGCGCACGCCAGCCCACCCGCAAACGGCCCAACCACCGGCCCACGCGCACACGGCCCAACCGGCCAGCCCACGCGCACACGGCCCAACCGCCGCCCACTGCGCCGCCCGCCCACTGCGCCGCCCGCTCAGCAGCCCGGAATCGAGCACACTGTGTAGTTGTAAGCGACGTAGTAGAGCGCTCCGAACACCGGCAGGCTGGCCAGCAACCCGAGCGCCGCAGCCGGCCGCTGCCCCGGAAACCGCACGTGCATGACCGCACCCAGCACCACCAGGACGGGCACCGCCATCAGCGCCGTCGCGATCAGCGTCCCGGTCCCGTCGTCCGCCATCCTCTCCATCCAGGGAACCTCGGTCACGTACGCGGTCCAGAAGAAGCCAACCGTGATCACCAGGATCACCATCGCCCAGGTGAACGTGGTACCGGCCGAACGCAGACGCGGATTCTCGATCATGCCGCGGATGGTGCCACACCCCTGCACACCCGCGCACCAGCGCACCAGCGCACCAGCGCACCAGCGCACCAGCGCACCAGCGCAAATATCGATAGCGCAAGCACGTCGGGTTCGCTCATCGTGAGCTCATGGAGCTCTCACCCGCCGAGCGCCGCGTCTGGAATCGGCTACCCTCCGGCACCCGCGACGCCCTTCTCGGCCTGCCACCCACGGACCTCCAGACGTTGTTGCTCTCCGTAGCCAAGTCACGCGCTTCCCGCATACGCCCACAGCACCTTCTCCGACGCTGGCGAGAAGACCGCTTCGTCCGCCCCGCCGAGACCGACCTCCGCTCGACCGCCGCCGCCGAGGCCCACCTCTGGAACCTGCTCCCGCCCGACTTCGAGGGCGTCGAGCTCTCCCCGGTAGCCCCGATCGGTACCTGCTCCGCTCTCGCTCCCGTCAGCCAGAACCGCGTCGTCACCACCATGCGCTCCACCGAGGTCCTCAGCGACGCCACCAACGCCCTGGCCCTGGAAGCCGCCACCCGCCGCCTGCGCCAGCCACGCTCCGGCGCCGTCCACCTGGCCGCGAGCCATCGGCTGCTCCGAGCCCAGCAGTTCGGCCCCGGCGCCCCGGCTCACTTCCGCCTGTTCTCCCTGGTCTCGAGCGCCCGCGACACCGGTTCGGGCTCCACTCAGGCCCGCATGCTGACCCTCCACCTCGCTTACTGGCACCGGGTCCTCCCCTCGTTGCGCCTGCTCTACACCGTCATCGACAGCGACGTCCTCCGTGAACGCATCACCGACGCGGTCTCGCTCACCGTCCCCGTCGAGGAGGAACCGGACCGCCGGCGGGGTGCCGGCTACTACCGCGGCGCCGCGATCCGCCTGGTCACCACCGCCCAGGAGCTGGGCGACGGCGGATTCACCACCTGGACCGCCCAGTTGATGAACGACGCCAAGGAACTCTGCTTCACGTCTTGCCTCTCCATCGACCGCTTGGCAACGCTCCACCCCTAGAAAATCCTTGGCCGGCAACTGCCTGGGCTCTGGCATGTCGAGGCGCCAACCCGTCCGTCTCGTCACGGCCGGACCAGCAGTCCTTGAGCGAACCGGGCCTCCAGCACGGCCGCGGCCCGCGTCACGGTCGGCAGAGTCAGCGCGAAGAAGGCCGCGACGACCAGGTAGAACCCCACCCCTGTCAGGTAACCGTCGCCGAGGCCGAGCAGCCCCGGCACGTCGTGGTCCTGCGGGCCGTCCGGCAGCGCCCATCCCCACAGCGCCCAGCTCAGTCCGCCCAGTAGCCCTGCCCACCAGCTGACCACGAGCGAGGTCGCGATCGTGCTGGGAACGAACCGCAGCATCGCGTGGGCTAGGTCCCGCCACGATTGCGGATCGGTGAGCACCTGCCGCCTGGAACCGCCGCGGTAGAGCGGCGCCGTCGACGGCTCGCCGAGCACCCGGGCGATCCGTGCCCGCTCCGCGATCGCCATCCCCCGCGCCAGAAGCATCGAGCCCACCGCCAGCGGAACCCCGATCCAGAGCGCCGCCAGCCCCAGCCCGATCGCGAATCCGCCGAAGCAGAGGACGATCCCCGCCAGCCCCACCGGGAAGCCGGTCAGCACATATCGCGTATCGCTGCGCATCCGCGCGGCCCGGGTGAGGTAGCGCTCCACCGGAGCCGGCTCGATCGCCTCATCGAGGTAGGTCGTCGTCATGCCACGACGCTATGCCGCGTGGGCCGCGCCGCCGACCTGGCAGGCCACCGTCTTCGGGGTAGGGCTAGCCCTACCACAGTCGGGGGAGCACCCGGTTGTCCGGGCGCTTCCGCCGGCGGAGGATCGATGCACGCCACAACGGCCGTCGAGCACAAGATGGTCAGCGGATTCCTACATGCCGAACCGCCTGACAATTCGAGGTGGCACGTGAACAGGAGAGTCCGATAATCATCGGACGGTTAGCACGTGACGAGAATGACAGAGTCGCGCGATTATAGTCCACATAGAATCGCATTTCCTACGTTTTCTGTTTCCCGGACGCCGGGTGCCGTTTGCGCGATACTCAGTAATCGGCCAAGAAGCACGAAATACAGGAGTGAAATTCCATGACCCGCTTCAATTCCCGCACCAGGATGCTTCAAACCACCGGGGCCGCGGTATTTGCGGCAGCGGCTCTCGTCGGACTTCTGCCGACCGCCGCGCAGGCCGACCGGGGCGACCGGACGGTGCTGGCCAGCGTGCAGAACAACAGCTCGGTGCGGCTCACCCAGGTCACCACGTCGCTCCCCGAGGGGAAGTGGACAAAGGAGCCGCCGTCCAGCATCAAGGAGAACGCGAAGACCCGTTTCGGCTCGATGTCGACCGAAGACGAGGGTGGCACCGAGGCGACCGTCACCTACCGGACGAAGTACGGGGATGTCGAGTTCTACTGGGATCACCCGTGGGCGGCGGACGACGACATCACGTGCGACGCGCCGGACGAGCTGAACTGTGACGTCTACACCAGCGGATCCGCGACGGTGAAGGCCAGCTTCACCATTTCCAACGCTTTCTGACGCTATTTACCGGGGCGGGTCGTCAGACCGGCTCGCCCCACTCCGTCTCCCCCGTGGCGGTGATCGCGAGATGCACGAAAACACTGTCCTCGGCCGCACCGTGCCAGTGCGGCACCCCCGGCACCACATGGACCCAGTCGCCCGGTTCCAGCACCCGCGCCTCGTCGAGGCCCTCCCATTGAATGAGCCCACGTCCGGACACCACGACCAGCGCCTGCTCCCCGGTGTGCACGTGCCAGTTCGACCGCCCGCCGGGCGCATAGGCGAACCGGTGGCCCCGCATCCCGTTCTCCCGCTGCCGCGTCAGAATCTCCGCCTGCCACACGTCCCCCACGAACTTGTCCGCTCCGACAGCCGGCGACGCCACCGACGCTTCCGCCACAACCTTGAATTCCTCGCTCATGCCCTCATCATCCCGCCCTCCGCGTCACGAAGAACCCGGTTGGGCCTGCGCCGATCCACCCGCGAGGAATCAGACTTCGCCTGCCCCGTCGACGCCACGAAGAACGTGGTTGAAGTTGAACCTCACCCGGTCCGCGCCGTGCCCGCGCAGCGTGACCAGGGCGGTGAGCGCCGTGTCGAGCACGTCGACGCTACGCCGATAGACGAGGATCTCGGTCAGCGTCAGGTGGATGCCGTTTCCCGCACCGAGTCGGGTTCCCACGGAAACCGGTCCGGCAAGGCAGCGCACGCTCAGCTGAATGAGGTCGCCCTCGACGACCCGCACGTCACACACCTGCAAGCTGACGGTCACGCCCCCGCCTTCGGTAGTGGGCCAGGATCTGACGAACCAGACAGCCGAGTAGCGCACCCACGTCGGCGAGTTCCGTGGCATCTAGGTCGCGTCCCTCACGGCTCGGGTTCATGACGCAGACCTCGAACCGGCCGAACACTACAGGCCCGTCGCATCGCAGCGAGTTCACCGCGGCCGCCAGCGCATCGACCGCCAGCGCATCGGCCACCGGCGCATCGGCCACCGACGCATCGGCCGCCGGCGGCCAGTCCCGGTCTCCCGGAACCAGCCGGATGCCATTGTCCAGCCGGATGCCATTGTCCCCCGCCTTCAACAACATGCCGCATCCAGCACCGCGATCAGTGATCGCGGGCAGCGAGAAGACTACCCACATGAATCCACAATGGACGACTGGACTCGGCTATCCTGCGCAGCATGGACGAGACGAGTGCCGCGATCGATCCGAACGTTGCCCATCCCGCGCGCCGGTACAACTACTGGCTCGGGGGCAAGGACAACTTCGCGGCGGATCGGGCGTCCGGGGACGAGCTGGAACGGCTGTTCCCGAAAGTACGGCTCGGGGCCGTCGCCAACCGGGCCCTCCTGCAGCGCGCCACCCGGTTCCTCGCCGCCGAGGCCGGGATCCGGCAGTTCCTCGACATCGGGACCGGACTGCCGACGGCGGACAACACGCACGAGGTCGCGCAACGGCACGCGCCGGAGAGCCGGATCGTCTACGTCGACAACGATCCGCTGGTCATGGTGCATGCCCGCGCACTGCTCAACAGCAGCGCCGAGGGGCGCACCGCCTACATCGAGGCCGATCTCAACGACCCGGCGGCAATCCTCGCGAACCCGGTCCTGCACGACACGATCGATCTGAAGCAGCCGGTCGGCCTGATGCTGATCGCGGTGCTCCACTTCATCCACGGGCACGGCGCGGCCTCCGGGATCGTGGGGCGACTGCTCGACGCGCTCCCGGCCGGCAGCTACCTGGTGGCCACGCACGCCACCTCCGACTTCGGCACACCCGAGCAGCAAGCGCTCTACCAGCAGCTCATCGAGCAGGGCCGGACCGACGTGTGGACCCGGCCGAGACAGGAGTTCGCGGAGCTCTTCGACGGCCTCGAACTGGTCGAACCGGGCATCGTTCCGGCCAGCGAGTGGCGGCCCGAGAGCGGCGCGGAGATCCCGGAACGCTCCGACATCAACGTCTGGACCGCCGTGGGACGCAAACCATAGGACCTGTGAATCTTGATCCAGAGCTTCCTTCGGAGGTTTCCGGCTGGTGACAATCCTGTCAGCAATCGCCGACCTTCGAAGGAGATCGATGCATGGCCACGACGACGTCGCCCCCGATCACCCGGCGCCTCACCCTGCTGCTGGCCGCCGTCAGCGCCCTGCTCATCACTCTCACCACGGCGAGTGAGGCCGCACCGGCGAGCGGCACCACGACAGCCAGCGACACCACGACAGCCAGCGACACCAGGACAGCCAGCGGCACCACGATGGCGGGGAGCGTGACAACTCCCGCCCTCACCTGCGCCAGCCTGACCGGTCTTGATCTGAACGGGATCGACGGCGCGCCCACCCAGCTGGGCTCCGCGACCGTCGAGGCGGCGGCCGACAACCCGCTCGGCGACTGGGAGGCCTGCGACGTCACCGGCATGATCGCGCCTCAGCTGCAGTTTGAGCTGCGCCTGCCGACCAGCACCTGGCAGGGTGGATATCTGCAGGTCGGCTGCGGTGGCAACTGCGGCGTGGTGAGCGCCGGGAACGCGCCCGCCTCGACCGGCTGCGTGCCGCTGACCGGGGGCGAACTCGCGGTGGCCGGCGACAACCAGGGGCACGCCGGGTCGAGCATGAGCTCCGGCCTCTTCGGCACCGACCCCACCCTCAAGGCCGATTTCGGGTACGCCTCGGAGCACAAGCTCGCGATCGCCGCCAAGGAGATCATCCAGCGGTTCTACGGCCGGGCGGCCGAGCACTCCTACTACGACGGGTGCTCGCAGGGCGGGCACGAGGCGCTCACCGAGGCACAGCGCTACCCGACCGACTTCGACGGCATCGTCGCGGGCGACCCGGCGAACAACTGGACTGCGCACACCTTCGAGCACGCCTGGAACGCGCAGGCGGTCTTCGCGGACGACGGCAAGCCGACGATGACCACGAGCATTCTCGGTCAGCTGCATGAGGTCGTACTGGAAGCCTGTGGTGCGGTTGACGGTCTGATCCTCGATCCGCTGACGTGCACGTGGGATCCGGGCAGCATCGAGTGCGGCACGACCACCGCCGAATTCTGCCTGACCACGGCCCAGGTGACCAGCGTCCGCACGTTGTACGACGGCCCCCGCGACGAGCACGGCACGCTGCTCTACCCCGGCTGGCAGCTCCGCGGCAACGAGCTGAACTGGGCGAACGTCATCGTCCCGGCGACCGCGACGAGCACCGTGTCGGCCCAGACCAACGTCACGGAGCGCGTACGGTATCTGGTCTATCCGGAAGCACACCCGAACGGCACGTATCGGGACATCACGTTCACCTCGAAGGCCTGGAAGCAGTTGATGGCCACCAATGAGGGCATGATGGACGCGACCGATCCTGATCTGTCCGCGTTCAAGAAGGCCGGCGGCAAGCTGATCATCTGGCACGGGCTGGCCGACCCGAACATCGCGGCGGTGGGCAGCATGGCGTACTACCAGGCGGTCCAGCGGACGGTCACGGACGCCGCGAGCTTCGCCCGGCTGTTCCTGCTGCCGGGGGTGTCGCACTGCGGCGGCGGGCAGGGCCCCGACAAGATCGACGCGCTCTCCGCGGTGATCGCCTGGGTCACCGACGGGACCGCCCCCGAGAGCCTGACCAGCCAGAACGCCACGACGACCCGGCCGGTGTACCCGTACCCCTATATCGCAGTCTCGAAGAACGGAACCTGGACGCCGGTGCTCTCCACGGCGGAACGCGATCTCAAGGTGGACTACCTGGGATCGTTCCGCTCCGGCTACGAGACGGTCAGCGGCTGGGAGAACGGTACGTGGGTGACCCGCCCCGGCAAGAGCTGACGCCGGTGCTCGGCCCGGCCATGAGGGACATGGCCGGGCCGAGAAGAATCAGACCTTGGAGGAAACGTCGGACGACGGCGAGAGAGAAACCTCAGAGGACGACGAGCGCATTCCGGTACGGATCGTCTCCAGCACCGCCACGCCCTGCGCCGCCAGTGAGGCGACCACGCTGTTCAGGCCCTCTGCGCCGTCGAGCACGGTGACGTTCGCGCCGCGCAGGCCCTCGGCGGCCGCCCGCAGCATCTCCGGGAGCTTGTCGATGATCGCCTGGTCGAGCGCGATCCGGTCCTGCGCGGCGGCCGCCTCCGCGGAGACCGTGGTCGCGTCCGCCTCGGCGCGGGCCAGCGCCCGGATCCGCTCCGCCTCCGCCTCGGCGGGCCGGACCACCTCGGCGATCAACTGGGCCTGGCGCAGCTCGGCGTTCTTCTGCGCGACCAGCGCCTGCTCGGCGATCACCTCCTGCGCGGCCCGGGCTGCGGCGAGCGGGCCGGCCTGCGCCGCGGTCTGCTGCGCCTGATCAATCTCGGCCTGATACTGCGCCTGGGCGATCGCGGTCTGGCGCGCGTACTCGGCCTGGTGCCGGATGCTCTCCTGCTGGGCCATCGCGCTCTGCCGGTCGGCGGCGGCCTGCGCGACCTTCGCCTCCTGGTTGACCCGGGCCTGGTGCGGTGCGGCGAGCGCCCGGATGTACCCGACGCCCTTGTCGTCGATGCTGCTGATCTGCAGCGAGTCGACGGCGAGCCCGATCCGCGCCATCTCGGTCTTGCTGGCGTCGACGATCGCGTCGGCGAGCGTCTGCTGTTCCCGGATGATCGACTCGACGGTCATGCTGCCGATGATGCTGCGCAGGTGCCCCGAGAAGATCCGCCCGACCAGGGTCGGCATCTGACCCTGGTCGCCCTGGAAGCGACGGGCCGCCGCGGCGATCGACTCGTGGTCGTCGCCGACCTTGAACGCGATCACCGCCTGGACACCCAGCGTCAACCCCTGCTTCGTGTAGCAGTCCTCGACGACCTCGGCCTCCTGCATGGCGAGCGTGAGCCGGGTGGCCTTGGAGAAGACCGGCATCACGAAGACGCCGTGCCCCGTGACGATCTTGAACGGCAACGCGTCCGCGCCCCGCTGCTTACGACCACTGATCAGCAACGCCTCGTTGGGGGCGGGCACCCGGTAACCGAACACTTCTACAGCCCTTCCACGACGCCGCGGGCGATCCCGTCCGGCGGCACACTGGGCCATGGCTCGACGTCGACCTGGCGCGCGCCACGGTTGTTGACGACGAGCACGTCCGCTCCGGCCGCCACGGCTCCGGCGGCGTACGCGAGGTAGTAGTGCGGTATCCCCTGGACGACCAGGCGCACCTCCCCGGCCCGTTCCCCGCCCCGGATCGCGGTGACCACGACCCCGACGCGCCCGACCAGCGATCCACTCGTCACTCCCGCATTGTGCGCCCGCCACGCACCCCCGCCGCCAGCCATTTGTCACCCATGCCGATCTCCGCAGCGCCCGAACCACGGCTCGATCTTGGCAATTTTCGGTCGATACATGGACGTTTATTGCCAAGATCGAGACGGATCAGGGGTGAAGCGCGGCGTTGAGTGGTGGGCGCTACGGTGGGCACGCCGGCCTGGAGGCTCGGCGAGGGCAGGGGTCAGTGCCAGGGCTTGTAGGCCGGGTTGCTCTCGCAGTCGCTCATGATCTCGGTCTTGGTGGTCTTGTTCACCGGGCAGACACCGATCACGTACTCGGCACGGATGCCGCCCGGGAACGCCACCTCCAGCTGATCCGCGTACTTGTGGTCACTGCCGATCGTCTTGTTCACGTCCACACCGCCGGGCGCGTCGATGTAGTAGTTGAAGCCGGACTTGTACCAGGACTTGTACAGGTCGTGGTCGTAGGTGGTGGAGACGTACGGCGAGGGCTGGTTCTGCAGCACGTACGCCTTGACGTCGTACTGTCCGGTCGCGATGTCCTTGGCCGCGAAGCCCTGCGCGAAGATGATCGCCGGCCCACGGCTGTCGCTGCGGTACAGCGTCCCGCACCCGTTCCGCCACACCGGCGCCGGAGTGATCTTGTCAATCTGGACACTGTGGTCGATCGCCGCCACGACCCTGTCCTCGACGACGGGACACGAAGCACCCACGAGAGCAGAGAACACGCTCACGGAGGCGGCCCGCACGCTCACGGAAGCGACGCCAGAAGCTGCGCGCACGCTCACGGAATCGACGCCGGAAGCGGCCCGCGCGCTCGCGGAAGCGGCGCGCACGGTTGCCGGAGCGGCCGCGGAGGCCGCCGGTGCGCTCGCGGGAGTGACCAGGACAGCCACGAGGCAGAGAACGGTGACGAGAAAACGCCGGGAAGCAGTCATGATCAACACGATGGCCTCGACCCCGGGGACCTCAGTGGATCATCACACCATCGCCGCGTGTTCCCCAGACCGCCGCACGGCTACCGTGAGCTGCTGTTATAGGCAGCCTCCGAGCGTCCGTAGGCGGGTGGCAGGTGCGGCCACTCCAGCGCCCGCGCGTCCAGTCGTCCCGGCGGGCTGATCCCGCTCCATCCGCCACCGAGGTCGACCCGATGGTCGTCGGCGGCCCGCTCCTCGAACGCCGACCCGCCCTCCCTTTCCAAGACCCATTTCCCGGTACGCGCCAACGACACCGACACGTGCCCGACCTCGCCGTTCCGCTCCCGGTTCGCCAGCGCGGTCAGCACCCCGGCGGCCAGCAGGTAGCCGCTCGCGTGATCGAGCAGCTGGCAGGGCAACGCCCCGGGACGTTCCCCGTCCACACTGGTCGCCATGCCGATCCCGCACGCGACCTGCACGAGGCTGTCGAACCCCCGACGCGAACCCCAGACCGCGGCGGCCCCCGCCACATCCCGGGTCTCCTCGGCGCCCCAGGCGGAGAGCGTCGCGACGATCGTCCCCGGATGCCGCTCGGCGATCGTCGCGGGATCGAGCCCGAGCCGCCGCATCGCCCCCGGCCGGTACCCGGTCACCACCACGTCGGCCGCCGCCACCAGTCCGTCCAGCACCGCCCGCTCGGCGACCCCGTCCAGCAGACAGCTCGCCTTCCCGATGATCCCGTCGACGGCGTGCAGCGGAAGCTCCGGCCGATTCGGATCATCCA
Source organism: Actinoplanes sp. NPDC051851 (assembly GCF_040681165.1). Lineage (NCBI taxonomy): Bacteria > Bacillati > Actinomycetota > Actinomycetes > Micromonosporales > Micromonosporaceae > Actinoplanes > Actinoplanes sp. NPDC051851. The sequence goes on from NZ_JBFAYF010000043.1 coordinate 53,459, forward strand.
CCCGCAGCACGTCAGCGCCGAGCGCCCCGAGCATCCGGGTACCCACCGGCCCCGCGATCACCCGGGTCAGATCCAGTACCCGCAGCCCCGAAGCGGGCAGCACTCCGGCCGGCGGCAACGGCTCGCCCGTCCCGATCCGCTCGATACCGATCAGCGGCACCTCCCGCAGGTCAGGCCCCGCAGACACCGTCCGCCGCTCGGTTGTCCCCGGCTCGGCCGCCCGTTGCCCCGCCGTCCCCTGCCCGGCCGCCCGTTGCCCCGCCGTCCCCTGCCCGGCCGCCCGTTGCCCCGCCGTTCCTTGCCCGGCCGACCACTGCGCGGCCGTCCGTGCCGCGACCGCCAGGCCGCCGTGCTCGTAGACGACCCGTTCCACCTCGGCCGCTTCCCGGGAACGGATCGCGGCGGCCACCGCGTCCGGGTCGCCGGTCACCCCGAGCGCCGCGAGCAGGGCTTCCCGGTGCCAGGGATAGTTCGCATGGGTGCGCACCCACCCGTCCGCGGCCTCCCAGAGCCGGGACAGCGGCGCGAACCCGCCGATCCCGCGGCCGCCCGCGTCCCGCAGCCACACCTCACTGCGCACCGCCGCCGCCACGTGCTCGTCGCCCAGTTCGATCACCGGCCGCCGTCCGGTGCGCGCTTCGGCGAGGTCCCCCGCCGCACCGAGGCACGCCGCGACCGAGTCCACCGCACAGTCCGCGACGGCGAGCGGATAGGGCAGCCGCGCCGCCGACGAGGAGACCGCCACGGACGAGGCCGACACCAACGGCACCGACACCGGCACTGACGAGGCCGACACCAACGGCACCGGCACCGGCACCGGCACTGACGAGGCCGACACCGACGAGAGCGGCGTCCCGGGCTCAAACGACGAGTTCACGCTGCCACCTTTTGCGGATGTAGACCACGAGCATGAGGCATCGTCCCAGCGTAGGCGGGCCGACCCGAGACAGCGGGGCTCTGTCGGCCCGCACGCCGATCACGACTCGTGGCGTGGATCGGGCCGAAGCGGAGAACCGGTCAGATCTCGCCGGTGCCCCGGGGGCGCGGGGCTCGGCACGGCCGGGACCGGCGCATCGAGCGGCCCGCGCCCGGAACCCAGCAGCGCACCCCCGGCGACCGTGACCAGGAGCACCGCCAGCAGGAACGCCCTCTCGGGCACCGTCGACGCGTTCTCCGCCAGGCCGAAGAGTGTGTGCCCGACGAGCGCCCCGGTACAGGCCGCGACCAGGTGCCGGCGCGTCCATCGCCAGCGCCCCAGTGTCCACACCGTCGCCGCGACGATCAGGGCCGCCCCCGCCATCGGCAGCAGCGCCCACGCCCCGTGGGTGAAGAGCGGCTGCTCCGCCCCACCGAACGGCCAGATCATCCCCAGGAACCCCAGCGCCGCGACCGCGGTGATCCCCGCCGCCGGCAACGGGCGCGGCGGGTCGACGAGGCGTGGCGTGGGGAACCGCCCCCGAAGCCCGACGGCGAAGACGGCCGTCGCCACCAGGGCCACGATGATCACCGCGCTTCGCGGCATCACATAGCCCGGGTCCGCCACCGGGGGCACGCTCACCCGCACGAGCAGCGCGCCCAGCACCGCGACGACCCCCGAGGTGATCAGCCCGCCCCGTCGCAGGAACGGCCGGGTGCCGTGGACGACCTCGACCAGCGCCACCGGCACCGCGACACTGAACACCGCGTGATAGATCAAATTCAGTTCCGTGTACGCCGTATTGACGCCGAGGAGTCGCGGCGCCCACTCCGCCGCACCGTACAGATGCGGGCTGGTCAGGCTCTGTAGGGCCAGCCCCTCCTCGATCAGCCCGTAGCCCACTCCCATGATCAGCAGGTGCGGATACCCACCGCCGGTCCGCCGGACCAGCTCCCGGATGAACAGTGCCCCCGCACCGTAGATCGGCACGAAGAACAGCACGATCCAGAGCTGATCCAGCGGCAGATTACCGATGCTGACCTCGGCGGCCAATGGCGCCAGCACCACCAGTGACCAGGCCGCTCGCTTGTTCGTCGTCATGTGCTCAACGCTAGGAAAACCGCTGCCCGCGGTCATCAGACCATGGACGGGCTTCGCTCTGCGACTTCAGGATGAGAGGCCCCCGACCCAGGGATGAAAGCCCTCGACCCAGGGATGAAAACCCCCGGCCCGGGATGAGAGCCACGGCCCGGGACGAGGGGCGAAGCGGCTCCGACGGGAGAGCGCCGCGACTCCGGTCACGGGGCGGGGCGCGGGCGTACCAGTCCCAGGTCGTACGCCAGAACCACCGCCTTGACCCGGTCCCGGACGCCGAGCTTGCGCAGGACCGCCGACACGTGCGTCTTCACCGTCGCCTCGGTGACCACCAGCCGCGCCGCGATCTCCGCATTGGACGACCCGCGGGCCAGCAGCACCAGCACCTCCCGCTCCCGCTCGGTGAGCTCGTCCAGCCGACCGCCCGGCACAACCGGCGCCACGTCGGTCGCCACGAACCGGTCCAGCAGCCGCCGCGTCATCGACGGGGCGATCAGCGCGTCGCCGCGCGCAACCACCCGGATCGCCTCCACGAGGTCGCCCGGCCGCACGTCCTTGAGCAGGAAGCCGCTCGCTCCGGCCCGCAGCGCCGCGTAGAGCGTCTCCTCCAGGTCGTAGGTGGTCAGAATGATCACTTTCGGTACGTCGGCGGCGGCGGTGAGGCGCGCCGTCGCGGTCACCCCGTCGGTCCCGGGCATGCGCACGTCCATCAGCACCACGTCCGGCCGGGTCTGCGCCACCACCCGCAGCGCCTGATCCCCGTCGCCGGCCTCCCCGACCACGGCCAGGTCCTCGCGCGCTTCGAGGATCATCCGGAACCCGGCCCGTACCAGCGCCTGGTCATCCGCGATCACCACCGAGATCGTCACCCCGGAGCCCCGTCCCGTGTCACCCGGCCGGGCTGCCGGGGAACCGTGCCGTGGCGTACCGGCAGACGGGCCTCCACCTCGAAGCCGCCGCCGTCCCTCGGCGCGGCCCGCAGCTCACCGCCGAGCAGGTCCACCCGCTCCCGCATCCCGATCAGCCCGTGTCCCGCCCGATTACGGGCCGTCGCCCCGTCCCCGTCGTCGACCACCCGTACCGAGACCTCCGCCTCGTCCACCCGCAGCTGCACCTCGGCCTGCGACGCGCGGGCGTGCCGCAGGGTGTTCGTCAGGGCCTCCTGCACGATCCGGTACGCGTTCACCTGCACCCCGAGCGGCACCTCGGCCTCCCCCGCTCGTCGTACCGTCACCCGCAGCCCGGCCTCCCCCATCGTCTCCGCCAGCCGATCGATATCCGCCAGCGTCGGTTGTGGTGACCCGGCCCCGCCCGACGGCGCGCCGGCCGGGTCCTCACGCACCGACCGCAGGAATCCCCGCAGTTCGGCCAGCGCCTCCCGCCCGGCCCGCTCGGTCCGCCGCACCGCCTCGCGGGCCTTCTCCGGGTGCGAGTCGAAGACGTCGTCCGCGGCCGCCACCTGCACCACCATCAGCGACACCGTGTGCGCGAGCACGTCGTGCAACTCCCGGGCGATCCGTGCCCGCTCCTCCAGAACGGCCTGCCGCCGCTGCGCCGCGCGCCGTGCCCCACCGGCCCGTCCCAGCGCACCCCAGCTCCAGGCGAGGACGACCCCACCGAGCCACAGCCCGGCCAGGTCCCAGCGCCCGCGCAGCACCGCCGGCCCGCAGACCGCGACCACCGCCGGCGGCAGCATCCACAGTGCCTGCGCGGCGGGCCGCAGCCACGCGTAGGTGCACAACACCACGAACGCGATCCCCGGCCCGAACCCCGGAACCACCCCGTGCAGACCCGCGCTCACCCCGAGCAGGACCAGGGTCATCCCCGTGGGCCACCGCACCAGCCACCAGAGCGCACCCGCCTGCACCGCGGTCAGAGCGATCGCGGCCGCCCAGCCCTCGGCCGCCGGCCCGCTCAGCCCCACCGCCACCAGTGAGAACGCGATGGAACCGGCCACCAGCGAACACCGCAGCCACCGCGGAAGGCGCGGTGAATAGCCATCCCCCATGTCGGCACACGCTACCTCGGCCGGCGCGCTCGACGCGTACGCGAGAAACGCCCGGAAAACGATGGGACGAGACGGGTAGCCTCGCCGTCATGACCGAGTTTCTGCATGTCACCGAGCGCACGACCTGGGAGTCCGCCCTCCCGACGGGCGGCTACCGCATCTCGACCAAGGGCGTGTCCCTTGAGGAACAGGGCTTCATTCACTTCTCCCTTGCGCACCAGCTCCGCACCGTCGCCGAACTCCTCTACCGCGACGCGGACGAGCCCCTGGTCGTCCTGGTCATCGACGGCGAACGCCTCACCGCACCGGTCAGATACGAGGCCATGGAGCCGGGCGGCGACGAGTTCCCGCACCTCTACGGCGAACTGCCCACCACCGCCGTCATCAGGGTCGTCCCGGTCGAGCGCGACAGCGGGGGCCGCATGATCCTCCCCGAGTAGACGTCTTCGACGTGCCGGAGACCACTGCCGCACGGACGCCGGTGCCGGACGGGAAATCCATTCACTCGGAAGTGCGCATCGGGACGGTCGATCTCGTCGTGGTGGATCGGCGGGACGGACAGCGTTGTCACCACGCTTGACACGGCACTCAGGGGGCTCTGAACGGCGTACGGAAAGGAAGAACGCCATCAGCGGGAGGCGACGACGGCGCGCAACAACTCCCGCAGCTTGTCGCGGTCCTCGGCGGCGAGCGGGGCCAGGAAGGCGGCCTCCACCTCGTCGATCGCGGGCGCCGCGCGGGCGTGCAGATCGCGGCCCGCCGGAGTGAGCTCGATCAGGTTCTTCCGGCGGTCGCGCGGGTCGGGCAGGCGCAGGAGCAGACCCTTTTCGGACATCGTGTCGGTGAGCGCGACGATCGTGGTGCGGTCGATGCCGAGGCGGCGGCTGATCTCCTGCTGCGAGACGGCGCCGATCACGGTGAGCAGGGTGAGCACGGCCAGCTCGCGCCCGTCGACGTTGAACGGCGCCAGAGCGGGTTCATACGCGTCGACGAGCAGGCGTTGTGCGCCTTTGAGGAGGCCCGCGAGCCGCAGTGTGGCGAGATGATCGCCGGTTTCCGTGAACGCTCCCATGGTCGGCACCGGGTCAGACTACCCGTACTGTCATCGTCAGTGACCTGACGATCAGTAAGCTGACGTAGTGGAGTTCCCGTGACCGAACCGAGCTTCGGCGTCAAGACCACCCCCATGCATTCGGGGACTTCGTGCTCACCCTGCGGACCCCCTACCCATCCGGGGTCGCGTCGTGGGTCGCCGACTCCCTACTCCCCTAAGATCACCAGCTGCTGGGTCGCCCGGGTCATCGCCACGTAGCGGTCGACGGCGCCCTCGATACCCCCGCCGAACGCCTGCGGGTCGACCACGATGACGAGGTCGAACTCCAGGCCCTTGGCGAGCACCGGGGTCAGCGAGCGCACCCTCGGCCGCTCCCGGAAGGCGCCGTGACCGATCACGCAGGCCAGCCCTGTAGTGTGCGTTTTCAGCCACTCGTCGATGATCGACTCCAGGTCACCGACCGTGCCGTGCCGGACCGGGAAGCCGCTGCTGCGGATCGAGGTGGGCACGTTGGCGTCCGGCAGCGCGGCGCGGATCATCGGGGCGGCCTCGGCCATGACCTCTTCGGGCGTACGGTAATTGATGCTGAGCGAGGCCATCCGGATCTGATCGAATCCGGTCCGGTGCAGACGATCCTCCCACGACTCGGTGAAGCCGTGCCGCGCCTGCGCCCGGTCGCCGACGATGGTGAAGCTCCGCGACGGGCACCGGGCCAGCAACATCTGCCACTCGGCGTCCGTCAGCTCCTGCGCCTCGTCCACCACGACGTGCGCGAACGGGCCGGCCAGCAGATCCGGATCGGACACCGGCAGGCGACTCCCCTCGGCCAGCACTTCGCGCAGATCCTGCTGCCGGAGCATGGTCATCAGGCCCTCGCCGTCGTCGTACTCGTTCGACGCGATCAGATCCTCGACGACCCGGTCCATATCGGCCCGGCCTGCGGCCATCGCCGCCTCCTGCTTCCGCCTCGCCCGCGACGTCTCAGGGTCACCGAGCCTTTGCCGTACGCCGTCCAGCAGCGGCAGATCGGAAACGGTCCACGCCCGTGGCTCGGGGCGCTGCAACATCCGGATCTCCGCGACGCTCAGCCACGGCGCGCACTTCCGGAGATAGGCCGGCACCGACCAGAGATCGGCCACCAGATCGGCCGCCTCGAGGATCGGCCAGGCGCGCCCGAAAGCCTGCCGCAGCTCCCGGTTCCGGGCCAGCTCCGCCTCACCGATCTCGGACTTCGCGGCCAGGATCGCCAGCAGCTCGGCCCAGACCCGGTCGCGCGCGTCGTTGTGCGGCGTACCGGGGTCCGGCGCCTCGAACGCCTCGGCCCAGTCGGCCGCGGTCACCCGGAGATCCCCGTCCTCGGTCTCGACGGTGATCCCCTTCGACGGCGGCTCCTGGTAGAAGCGGACCGCGGCCTCCATCGCGTGCACCAGTCGCGCCGACGACTTCAGCGCGGCCACGGCGGGATCGTTCTCGGCCACCGCACCGGTACCCTCGGCGACCAGGTCCCGCAGCGTACAGGTCTGCACGTCGTCCTCACCCAGATTGGGCAGCACGTCCGCGACGTACGCCAGATAGGGCTCGTGCGGCCCCACGAAGAGCACCCCGCCGCGCCCGTGCCCGAGCCGCGGATCGGCGTAGCGCAGGTACGCCGTCCGGTGCAGCGCCACCACGGTCTTCCCGGTGCCCGGCCCGCCGTCGACCACGAGCGCCCCGGACGAGCCGGCCCGGACGATCGCGTCCTGGTCGGCCTGGATGGTGCCGAGGACGTCCCGCATCCGCGGCGAACGGCTGGTGCCCAGGCTGGCGATGAAGGCCGACTGGTCGTCGAGCGCGGCGTTGCCCGCCAGTCCCTCGGCGGTGAAGACCTCGTCCCAGTAGTCGATGATCCGCCCCTCCAGCCAGCGGTATCGGCGCCGGCTGACCAGACCCATCGGATTGCCGTGGGTGGCACCGAAGAACGGCTCGGAGACCGGGGACCGCCAGTCGACGAGCAGCCGCCCGCCCTCCCCGTCGGTCAGGCCGAGCCGCCCGACGTAGACCGTCTCGCCGCTCCCGTCGACCATCCGGCCGAGGCAGAGGTCCAGGCTGAAGCGGCGCAGGGTACGCAGGCGGGCGCTCATCCGGCGGACGGCGTCGTCCCGGTCGACGGCCTGCCTGCCCTTGCCCGCCGGTGCTCTGCGCTCGGCGTCGAGGCGCTCCTCGAGCTCGGCGATCGAGCGGTCGAGGCTCCCGGCGATCGCGGCGAAGTGCTTCTCGTCCTCGGCGATCAGGGCCGGGTCCGCCTTGGCCGCAAGGTTCGGCGGCAGGTCGAAGACGGTCACGGGCGGTACTCCTCGATCAGCGTCTGCGCGGCGGCGAGGGCGCCGTCGGGATACATCGCGGCGGCCACGGCTGCGGCGTGCGCGAACGTCTCGGGGGCGAGGGCGATGGTGAGGGCGTCGTCGAGGGGGCCGACGGCGCCGATGCCGAGGGCCTCCACCCGGGAGCCCCAGTACGGTTGGTCGCCGCCCTGCGGGAGGATCACCTGGGGGACGCCGGCGAGGGCGGCGGCCGTGGTGGTCCCGGCGCCGCCGTGATGGACGACGGCGGAGACCCGGGGGAAGAGCGCCTGGTGGTTGACCTCATCGACGACGAGGCAGCGTGGCGATTCCGGGCGCGGCGCGGCCCAGCCTCGCGCCACGACGTACCGGAAATTCGCACTTAAGTCAGGAAATTTCGGCGTGGTGCTTCCGAATCCGATGTACACCGGCGGATCGCCGGCGTCCAGGAACTCCTCCACCTCGGCGGGGAGCGGGCGGTCGTCCGGGGTCACCCAGGCGCCCGTCTGCACGACGTCCAGGTCACCCGAGTCCGGCCACGGCGCGAGCAGCGGGTCGCAGGCGAGCCACGGGCCGTCGGTGAAACCGTAGTCCCGCACGTTCTCGACGGCGGCGAGACCGGCCGCCGCCCGCCGGGCGTTCAGCGCGTCCCGGAACAGGGCGTTCGCGTTCTCCGCGTCGAGCGCCCACAGCTTCCCATTGTCGGTCACGCCCTCCGGCAGCGGATGTCCCGGGCGCGGTATCGGCGGATGGAACGGTGACGGGAGCGAGGTCGGCTGAAAGGCGGTGTAGACGTACGGGATCCCCAGCCCGTCGGCCACCGAACGCACTCCCAGCACACTCGGCAGGATCCCGGCCGCCACGATCACGTCGGCGCCGGCGGCCACGTCCGGGAGCTTCGCGAACTGTTCGCCGATGAGCGCGGCCGCACGTTCCGGCACACCCGCCGCTGTCGGCCGCCGTTCTCCGGTGACCAGCGCCCGGACCGACTGCCCGATCGGCGTGAACGGGACTCCCACCCCGTGCAGCCGCTTCCCGAACTCGTCGTCGTCCGGCGCGCAGACGCGCACCTCGGCGCCCTGTTCCCGCAGCCTTACCGCGAGCGCCACCATCGGTTCCACGCCACCACGCGAGTCATAGCAAGAGAGCACCACACGCACGTTCCCATTCCCCCGTCTTCGCAGGTCAACCGCTCAGGCCGCCGATTTTGCCGCACCACCCGGGCCTTGCCGCAAGCCCCCCTCCGTGATATAGCTTGGAGGTGGAAGGGGATGGTTTGTCCGCCCCATCACGGTCTCTCCTCCGGCTGGCCCGTCGCCGTCGCGCCCTGGTCGAGGATGGGTCGGCCTCGTCCCAGAACTCCTCGCCCATGCCCGTTCCCTCTCTCGAGACGCCCTCCGCCGGCGCACCGGTGGTCGCTTGTGGAACGAGGCCGCCCGGGGGCCGGGTCAGAGCCGCGCCAGGCGGGGCATCGGGTCGACGGCGATCAGGGCGGTACGGGCGACGATGATCGTCATGGCCGCGAGAACAGACAATGAAACGTTTCGCAATCACACCCGTTGACGTACGCAAAAACTGCGCTTGAAAAACGGACGCTTGACATGATAGTCATCGATGCTTAATGTCGCGGTAACACGGATTGATGAAACGTTTTATTGATCCGTCGCGCCGCTCATCCCCCATGTCGGGCGGCCGTTTCCTCCCATCCCCCTCTCGCGGAGGCAACACATGCGTACTGTTCGGTCACTGATCCTCGCCGTCCTCCTGTTCTCCCTCTCGGCGGTCCTTCCCGCGGCTTCCCCGGCCTCGGCGGCGTGCGCGAGCAAGACCGGGAACAGCGCCGACGCCCCGGCGCTGGCGGCGACCACCACGGTCTGGCTCGCCGGGGACTCCACGATGGCCAACCCGAGCGCCAGCTGCCCGGTCGGCTGGGGCGCCGAGTTCGACGCGCTCTTCGACAGCAGCGTCGTGGTGAACAACCTCGCGGTCGCCGGGCGCAGCATCCAGACCTGGCTCTACGAGGGGAACGTCTCCTCGACGATCGGGTCGGACGGCGAGTGCGTGCTGACCTCGACCACGTACTCGGCGAACTGGCAGAAGGTGCTCGCCGGGATCAAGGCCGGTGACTACCTGTTCATCCAGTTCGGCATCAACGACGGCTCGACCACCTGCCCGCGGCACGTCGGGTCGGCCCGCTACCAGCAGCTGATGACCGTGATGGCGCAGGCCGCGCAGGCCAAGGGCGCGCACCCGGTGCTGCTCACCGCGGTCGCCGCGATCACCTGCTCGGGCAGCACCGCGGTGAAGAACCGGGGCTTCGTCACCGAGACCACCGCGTCGAGCACCGCGACCGGTTCGCCGCTGATCGACCTGCAGACGCTCAGCGTCAACTACTACAACTCGCTGGGGCTCTGCCCGAACGACGGCGACTACACCTCCGGGCTGGTCGGACAGTTCTTCTGCAACGATCACACCCACTTCGAGGAGTACGGGGCGATCCGGATCGCCCAGCTGGTGGCCGGAGCGCTGCGGGCCCAGAACATCGCGCTGGCCGGAGCACTGCTGTGAAGGCGCTCCTGGTGGCGCTGGCCGTGCTGCTACTCCCCCAACCGGCCGCGGCCCAGGCGACTCCGGCCACCGTCGCCACGGTTCAAGCGACCGGGGACGGGTCGCCGACCGACGCGAACATCCAGTTCGCCGGGCGGTGGAACACCACGAACGCCGCCGCCTACGTGCCCCAGTGGGCGGGTGCCTACCTGCGGGTCGGGTTCACCGGGACGACCGTGTCGCTCAAGCAGCGCAACACGATCGAGTTCTGGTACAGCATCGACGGCGGCGCGTACACCAAGAAGAGCGGAAGCGGAACGCTCAGCCTGACCCCCACCAGGCTGGCCTCGGGGCAGCACAGCCTGCTCGTCTCCTATCGGATCGTGGCCGGCAGCTACACCGGGGACGCGGTCTACCAGGGGCTGGTGCTGGACAGCGGCGCGTCGACCTACCGGCTGGCGCAGCCCGCGAAGGGCGTGGAGTTCGTCGGCGACTCGATCACGGCGGGGTACACGGCGACCAATGTGGCACTCAGCTCTTACCCGTGGATCATCGGCGAGAACCTGGGCACGGCGCACACGCAGGTCGCGCTCAGCGGTGCCTGCCTGCGAGAACTCACCGCCGCGGAGAGCACCCGGGGCATCCGCTGTTACGGGCTCGAGGACCGCTACACGAAGCTGAGCTTCAACGACGGCTCGGCGGACTGGAACTTCGCCCTCTTCCAGCCGAACGTCGTGGTGATCAATATCGGCACCAACGACGTCGGACACGGGGTGACCAGCGCGGACTTCCTGGTCGCGTATCAGCACCTGCTCCAGATCGTACGGGAGAGGAATCCGCAGGCGGCGATCCTGGCGCTCCGGATCTTCAAGGGCTCCTGGGCGCCGGAGACGGCGCAGGCCGTCACCAACCGGAAGGCGGCGGGTGACACGAAGGTCACGTACGTCGACACGACCGGCTGGTGGAACGGCTCCACGATGACCGACGACGGCACCCACCCGAACGATTACGGCCATCAGGTCCTGGCCGGCTACCTTCAGCCGATCGTCGCGGCGGCGCTGGGCTAGACCTCGAGGACGCCGCCGACGGCACCGGCCGCGGGCGGGAGGGCATCGGTATCGATGTCCTCCATCAGGTGGATGTCGGCGAACTCGCTGATCGAGGGCCGTCCCAGCTCGTCGAAGATCGACAGCCGGCGGCGCAGACGCAGCCCGGGATAGTCGTCGTGATCGAAGGAGAGCACCAGCTCGGTGGCCGGCCAGTCTCCGGACAACGAGGCCGTCCACCGGCTGGTGCCGTTCGCGAGCGGGCCCCGCGCGCCGGTCTCCACGTCCTGCCAGGCACGGTCGAGACCGGTGAAGCAGGCCAGCTGGTAGTCGGCGAACGAACGCGCGTCGACCGGCCGCGCCGGCAGCGGCCAGCAGTGCTCGGTGATGTCGACCTCGCCGACCTCCGGAATCTCCCTCTTCTCCATCGGCCGGCACCGGGGATCGCCGACCTCGTGGTCGGCCAGCCTCAGCTCCTCCTCGGGGACCGGACCCGGCGGCACCTTCAGCCAGGCGCTGCGCCAGGTCACGTCGAAGGTTTCGCAACCGATGTGGTGCTTCGTGTACGGCAACTCGTCGACCTCGAGGTAGACGGCGTCCTCCCCGACCACGATGTCCCGAACCGGACGGTCGACGTCCACGTACCGGGACCCACCGTCCGGGGCGACCAGGAACAGCCGGTGCGAACCCAGCTCCGGCGGCTCCTCATCCGGACCGGACAGCAGAACCTGATCCGGCGGGTCGCTGCACCAGGCGCCCCGGGCCTCGACGGCATACAGCCAGCGTCCGGCGCTGTAGCCGCCGTACACCTCGCCGTCCGGAGTGACCCGGGCGACCGGACCGCCCCTACCCGGCTGCACCCACAGGTCGGCGCCCCAGCCGAGCACCCGCCACTGCTCATCCACCGGCGGTGGCGGGAGATCCGGCCAGGAGACGAGTCGCCGGACCACGCCGGTGGCCGCGTCGAGCAACGCCGCGACGGGCTGGAGCCTGTCGACCACCCAGAGCAGGTCACCGGCGGCAACCGCGTACCCCGGTCGGAGAAAACGCCTGGTCATACCTATTTTCTACACGGCGGCTCTTCTGCACGGCGGCTCTTCTACATCGCAGCTCTTCTACACGGCAGCCGACCCGACGGTCCGGTAACCGTCGTCCTGGACCAGTTCGAAGATCTTGCCGTCCGGAAGGCGGAAGTGCTGCCAGAAGTACGCGCCTCCGCCCTCCTTCGGCCCGATCAGCTCGACGTCCGCCCGGTGCAGCGTCGCGATCGCCTCGTCGATGTTCTCGACCAGGAGGCTCGCCACCACCTTCTCGACCGCGAACTGCTCGGGCGGATCGCTCGACTCCGGACCGAAGACCTCGATCTTGTCGCCGGACGGCAGCCGGAAGACGGCGAAGTCCGGGCGCTCGTAGTCCAGCGGCAGACCGGCGACACCGGCGAAGAAGTCCCGCATGGACTGGTAGGAATCGGTCTTGACGCCGACCCAGGAGATGGCTCGTACACGCATCCCGCCAGCCTCGTACCTCAAGCGGGGTTGAGGTCAAGCGCCGCGGTCACCCGGAACGGTTAGTGGGCTGAACTGCTCCTCACGGGCGGCCAGGGACGCCACCGCGTGACGGTACTCCGACCTGCTGATCTCGGCGCAGAGGAGGCGGCGCAGCAGCAGCCCCTCCTCGGAACGGTCCCGGATCGGCCATACCGCGTACCCGATGGCCATGACCAGACCCACCGCCAGGATCGTGAGAACCACCACGTCCACCACCTCCACGCCGGATCCTTTCGCGGGATCCCCGCGCCCGGCAGGGCCGTTCGGCCCTACTCCCCGACCGGACGGTTGCCGACAAATCGGCCCCCGGCCTATCGTGCCGCCATGCTGGTCAGCCTTCGCCCGCTCACGCTCGACGACACCGGCGCCGTCCACGAATGGGCGAGCATGCCGGAAGCACGCCGCTATCAGGCCTGGGGTCCCAACACCGAGACCGAAACCCTCGCCTACGTACGCGAGGCTGTCGCGTCCCCGCCGTCGAGGCGGGTCCTCGGGGTGCTCGCCGACGACTAGTTCCCACGCCACGGCGACTCCGATCCGGCCGGCGTGCAGGGGTGACCCTGCTGGTCACATCTGGACCACCCGGGCGGGACGCCGGATCCCGTGACAGGGTGCCGCCCGCCCGAACACTCGCCGCCCGCGGATCGTCGGCTCCGCCTGCCCGGGTTCGTTCGTGAACCGGCCGGGCGGCACCCCGCGAGCGGCGAGCCGGCGGTCCCAGGGCGCCTCGGCCGATCGGCTGGCGATCCGGGGTGCCTCGGGCCGGTCCGGCTGGCGATCCGGGGTGCCTCAGGCCCTCCGAGAGACCCCTGACCACCAGCCGCGCCGGGAAAGCTGGCACTCACGGGTCACTCAAGCCCGCCGACACACCCCTGAACGCCGGCCAAACTCCCGCAGCTGGCGCCTACGGGTGCATCGCCCCACCCGAGACACCCGTAGCGGCCAGCCGACCGGTCCTGGCTGGCCGCTACGGGTGTCTCGGGGCGGCTGAGGCACCCCTGAGGACCAGCCGGAAGGCGCCGAGACGGGGTGACGTCATGGGCCGGGGTGGGCGCCGGCGATCTGCGGCGCGGGGCCGAGGTGGCGATGCCGGCCTGGCCGCCAGGCAGCGCTGGTTCCTCCCGGGCGGCACCCGTGGGGATCTAGGGTCACGGCGTGAGTGTCGGGGACGAGATCAGGGACTTCCTGCTGTCGCGGCGGGCGCGGGTCTCGCCGGAGCAGGCCGGGATTCCGTGGCACGGCGAGCGGCGCGTGGCCGGATTGCGCCGTGAGGAGGTGGCGCAGCTCGCCGGGGTGAGCGTCGAGTACTACACCCGGCTGGAGCGCGGGAACGCGCGCGGCTACTCCGACGACGTGCTCACCGCGGTGGCGCGGGCGCTGCGGCTCGACGATGCAGAGGTCGAGCATCTGATGGACCTGGTGCACGCGGCCAACGCGCGCCCCGGCAGGCAGCCCCGGAAAGGAGTCGCGCTCGACCCCGGCGTTCAGCGCCTCCTGGATGCGATGACAGGCATTCCGGCGTACGTATGGAACGGCCGCCTGGACGTGCTGGCGACCAACGCCCTGGGGCGGGCCCTGTTCGCACCGATGATGACCGACGGCAACCAGGCGAGGTTCCTCTTCCTGGACCCGGCGGCGCGCGAGTTCTTCCCGGACCGCGAGCGGCTGGCGCACGACGCGGTAGCGGTGCTGCGCGCGGAGGCGGGACGGAACCGCCAGGACGAGCGGCTCGGCGACCTGATCCGGGAGCTCTCCGCGGGCAGTGCGGAGTTCCGGGAGCTCTGGGCCGCGTACGACCTGGACCGGCACCGCAGCGGCGTCAAACGTTTCCGGCACCCGGTGGCGGGGCCGCTGACCGTGCGCTTCACCGCCCTGGCGCTGATCGGCCAGCCGGGGCTGCGGCTCGGCGCCGGCACACCCGAGCCGGGCTCGGAGGAGGCGCTGGGCCTCCTCATCAAGAATGGAGAACCCTGATGAGCAACACCGCCCTGCTGGTCATGGACGTGCAGGAGGCCGTCGTCGCGCGGTACCCGGACCCGGACTACCTGCCGCGGCTGGCCACGGCGGTCGAGGCGGCACGGTCCGCCGGGCTGCCGGTGATCTTCGTGGTGGTCGGGTTCCGGCCGGGGGCGCCCGAGGTGAGCACGGCGAACCGGATGTTCGGCGGGCTGGCCGGCCGGGACAGCCCGGCACCGGAGGCGCACCCCGCGGTAGCCCGGCGCGATCGGGAGGCGCTGGTCGTGAAGCGGCGGGTCTCCGCGTTCGCGGGCAGCGACCTGGACATGCTGCTGCGGGCCCAGCGGATCGAGCACCTGGTGCTCACCGGGATCGCCACCAGCGGGGTGGTGCTCTCCACCCTGCGGCAGGCCGCCGATCTGGACTACCGGCTCACCGTCCTGAACGACGGCTGCCTGGACAACGACGAGGCGGTGCACGAGGTGCTGACCGAGAAGGTCTTCCCCAGTCAGGCGGAGGTGGTCACCGTCGCGGAGTGGATCAAGAAAGTCGGATAGCGTCGACGACGGCCGGGTTCAGGGGGCGGGCGGCGTCGATCCGCGGGCCAGGACACGCAGCAGCACCAGCGCCCCGGCGAAGACGAAGACCGCCAGGATCAACGGCACTATCAGGTACGACGGTTGCGTGTACCCCCGCGCGAGCAGCAACGCCACCGGCACGATCACGATGGCCGCCAGTTGCGCCGCGATCAGCCGTTCCAGCCCCCGCCCCCGCAGTCCCATCCAGATCGCCGGCACCAGCCCGCCACCGATGAGCACCAGCACCACGATCGTACCGACCATCCCCCACCCCCTCCGGCCCCGCTCTATCCATGACGGACCGGCCGCGCCTTCCCCCATCTCGTACGATTAAACGGGTTGGTTTGCTAAAAATTCCTATCTCTCTCGCTCATCGCCGACATCGATGCTCTGGGTGACACTTTCCGGTCATCCGGCGGGCGGCGCGTCGCGGGCTCGTCCACCGGCCGGACCGGTCAGCGCGCCAGGGGCAGGGCCAGCCACTTCACCTGGCGCAGGATCAGCGTGGTCTCCACGCTCTGCACGCCGTCGAGGGCACCGAGCCGGTCGGTCAGATAGGCGTAGAGCTCCTCGGCGCCACGGCAGCGGACCTCGGCGGCGAGGTTGATCCGGCCGCTCACCGCGGCCGCGAACTCCACCTCGGGATGACCGGCGAGGGCGCGGCCGACGGTGGCCAGCGCCGACGGCGACACGGTCAGCCACAGCATGGCGGCCAGGTCGAGACCGAGCGCCTCCGGCGCGTGCTGGACGTCGAAGTAGAGCACCCCGGCCGCGAGCAGCCGGCCCAGGCGCCGCCGTACCTGCTCCTCGGACTGATCGCAGGCCCGGCCGAGCGCGGTCGTCGAGGCCCGCCCGTCGTCGAAGAGCGCGGCGAGGAGGTGCTCGTCGACCGCGTCGAGCGTGGGCCTCGCGGTCGTCCCGGCGGGCGCCTGCGGGCGCAGGATCCGCTCCTCCCGTACGGTCAGCGCGCTGGTCTCGCGGTGGCGGCCGAGCCGGCTCCCGGCGAAGCGGTGCAGCAGGCAGTACGCGCTGAATCCGATCACCCGCGGGGTGCGCTGCAGCCGGTCGAGCAGCAGGTCGTTGCGGGCCTGCCGGGTACGCGGCCGCATCGCGCAGACGGTTTCGGCCCCGCCCGACAGGAGCGCGACGTAGGCGGTGTCCGGGCGCCGCGCGAGGGTCTCGGCGAGCCGGTCGGCACTGTCCGGGGTGCACTGCACGCGCACGATCCAGCTCTCCCCGCCGAGCCGGCTCTCGTCGGTCATCCCGACCACCCGCAGCCCGATCGAGGTCTGCAGCCGCCGGAAACGGCGGGCGATCGTCTGGTCGGAGACGCCGAGGGCCTCCGCGATCCGGCTGAACGGCACCCGCCCGTCGAGCTGCAGCGCCTGCAGGAGCTTGAGATCGACGGTGTCGAGCGTCATGGCGTCTCCCGCAGGCGCGCGGACGCCACCGGCCGTGCGGCCGGTGGCGTCCTCAGGTGATCCGGGTCAGACACCGGCTGCCGCGGGTACGGGCCGGTCGGCGGCCGGGCGTTCCGCCTGCCGGGCCGGGCGCAGCAGCACCAGAGCGACGATCGCGGCGATCGTCATCAGCCCGGCCGACACGGTCAGCGCCAGGTGGAAGCCGTCCAGGAACGACTGGCCCAGCGCGCCGAGGGTGGCGTCCCGCGCCGCGCCGTAGTCCCGCGCGGCGACCGCCTGGAAGCCGTCCGCGTTCATCGCGGCGACGGCCGCCCGGCCGGGATCGCCGGTCACCCCGGCCGCGGCGAGGTGCGCGGGCAGTGTGTGCGCCGCGCGGCTGGTCAGCAGCGCGCCGAAGACCGCCGGGCCGAGGGCACCGCCGACCTGGCGGAAGGCGTTGTTGCCGGCCGCGGCCATCCCGGCCAGCCGGTGCGGCACCGAGCCGACCGCGGTCGCGGTCATCGGGGTGAGCACGGCGCCGAGGCCCAGCCCGAACAGCGCCAGCCGCCAGGCGAGGGCGCCGAACGAGGTGGTGGCGTCGACGGTGGACAGCGCCAGCGACGCCACCGCCGCGATCAGCAGGCCACCGGTGAGGAGCAGGCGCACCGGCACCCGGTGCATCAGGGCCGCGCACACCGGCCCGACGACGATCGGCACGGCCGTGAAGGTCAGCAGCCGCAGCGCCGCCTGCATCGTGGTCAGCTGCTGTGCCAGGCCGAAGTAGAGGCTCAGCACGAAGACGCTGCCGATGACACCCATGAAAGTGATCATGGCGACCAGCGCGGTGGCGGTGAATCCGCCGCTGCGGAACAGCTCCGGGCTCAGCATCGGCGCGTCGCTGCGCCGCTCCAGCAGGACGAACGCGGTCAGGAACACCGCGGCGACCGCGAACGCGACGACGACCCGGGCGGACGCGAACGAGTCGGCGCCGCCCTCGATCACCGCGTAGACCAGGGTCACGATCGCGATCGCGGCGGTGATCTGGCCGGGCCAGTCGAGGTGCCGCGTGCCGGGCGCACGCGAGTCGGTGACCAGCGGCACCGACAGGGCGAGGGTGATCAGCGCGACCGGGATCGGCAGCAGGAAGATCCACCGCCATCCCCCGTGGTCGAGGATCAGCCCGGCCAGCAGCGGCCCCGCCGCCAGCGCCAGCAGCAGTGCCGTGGCCCAGAGACTGATGTAGCGGCCGCGCTCCCGCGGGTTCGGCACCGCATGGCTGATCAACGCCAGGGTCGCCGGCAGCAGGGCCGCCGCGCCCATGCCGGCCAGCACCTGACCGGCCCAGAGCAGGTGCACCGTGCCGGCGCCGAGCGCGACCGCGGCACCCGCCGCGCAGAGCAGCAGCCCGGCCTGGAACACCCGCTTGCGGCCGTGCACGTCACCGAAGACGCCGGCGGTCAGGATCAGCGCCGCCATCGGCAGCACGAACGCGTCCGACACCCACGACAGGTCCGGGGTCGAGGCGCCCAGCCCTCGTTGGATCGCCGGCAGGCTCACCGAGACGGTGGTCACCGGTAGATATGCCACGAAGACACCGACGCAGGCCATCACCAGCGTCGCCGTCCGGTGGTCGCCGGACTTTCCCGTCGTCACCATCTGTTGCAGAACTCCCTCCAGGCGGACGCGTTCGTCCGGCCGGGGCACACCCTCCCGATTCTGCAGAAGCGCAGCCAGTCAACGGCGCCGAATCCCGGGAAACTTCCACGAGGAGCCCGCTCAGCCCGCTTTTCCGACATCGGCCGGCGACCGGCGGCGGTCGGGCTTGAACGGCAGGGTGGTGACGGTCGCCCGGATCTCCCGCTGGGCGCTGCCCGGACGGCCCCAGAGCACGGTGACGGCCGTGCCGTCGGCGGCGTATCGCGGCGCGATGACGCAGAGCGAGATGGTGGCGCGGACGTCGATGACCGCATGGTGAGCGCCGGCCGTAGATCCGTCCGCACGCTTTGTCGTCGGTGTGGAGGCTTACCTCTTACGGGCGTGGCTGGGGTGCCAACGTGCGGAGCACGCAGAACTCGTTGCCCTCGGGATCCGCGAGGACCACCCAGCTCACATCATCGCCTTGGCCGACATCCACGCGACGGGCTCCGAGCACGATCAGCCGTTCCACCTCCTCGTCACGACTTACATCGATCGGGCTAACGTCGAGGTGCAGGCGATTCTTGACGACCTTGCCCTCCGGCACCTTGGCAAAGATGATGGTTGGCGGTTGGGGAGCCGCTCGTACCGCCTCAGCCGTCGGCTCCCAAGCGGCAATCTCCACCAGATCGGGTCGTTCGTCGATGATCTGGTAGCCCAACACCGCGGACCAGAATCTCGCCAATCCTCGCGGATCATGACAGTCGATCACCAACTCCGTGAACCTGCTCGCCATACTCGCCCTTCCGCCAACGGTCACCGGATCATCGTCCGAACCACGGCCTTCCGCCAGCGATTTCCAGACCTGACGCCATCCGCTTCTGCCGCATGGAGCGCGTTGTCCACCCGGGGCTGCGTAACGCAGCGTCAGCAGCCGAGATTGACTATTCCCGTCGATGCGGACGGCGGTCACGGGAAGACGATCGTGTGGCTGCCGTGCCGGATGACCCGGTCCTGGCTGTGCCAGAGGACCGCCCTGGAGAGCACGTCGCGTTCCACGTCGGCGCCGCGGCGCTGCAGCTCGGCGACGCTGTGGGCGTGCGAGACCCGGACCACGTCCTGTTCGATGATCGGGCCCTCGTCGAGGTCCTCGGTGACGTAGTGGGCGGTGGCGCCGACCAGCTTCACGCCGCGGGCCTTCGCCTTGGCGTACGGTCCGGCGCCGATGAACGCCGGCAGGAAGCTGTGGTGGATGTTGATGATGGGTACGCCGACCCGGTCGATGAAGTCGCCGGAGAGGATCTGCATGTAGCGGGCCAGGACCACGAAGTCGACGTTGCCGGCGAGCAGCCGCAGGTGCTCGGCCTCGGCGGCGGACTTGTCCGGGCCGGCCGGCGACGGTACGTGGAAGAACGGGATGCCGAACGAGCGGACCTCGTCGGCGGTGTCCGGGTGGTTGGAGATCACCATGGCGACGTTGACCGGCAGTTCGCCGCGGCGGTGGCGCCAGAGCAGGTCGAGCAGGCAGTGGTCGGCCTTGGAGGCGAAGATCGCCACCCGCCGCGGGACGGCGAGGTCGCGCAGCGTGAAGCTCAGGTCGCCGAGTTCGGCGATCAGGTCCTGCTCGATCTTCGGCAGGGCGGCGCGCAGCCCGGGCCTACTGAGGACGGTGCGCTGGAAGAAGGCACCGCCGCGGGGATTGTCGGAGTACTGGTCGAGCGAGACGATGTTGGCGTCGTGGCGACCGAGCACACCGCTGATCGCGGCGACGATGCCGGTCCGGTCGGTGCCGTGCACGATCAGGACGGCCTGGTCGGCGGTCGGTGCCACGACGGGTTCCGCGGTACGGGCCTGCTGGGTGACGGTCACGTCAGGTGTCCTTCCGGAAGTCGTGGATCCACTCCGACGTGGCGCGCAGGCCGCCGAAGGTGTAGAAGTGCAGCCGGACGTCGCCGTGCACCTCGGGGTGGTAGTCGGTGGCCAGGGTCTGCAGGAAACGGTCGGGCCCGGCGGTGGACATCAGGTTGGTCAGCGACAGGCCGTACTTGCGGGCGATCGAGGCGCCGGTGCCGACACCCATCCGGGCGGCGAAGCGCAGCAGGCGGCGGACCCCGGCGGGTCCGGGTACGCCGACGCGGACCGGGACGTCGACACCGGACTGCCGGAGACGGGCGATCCAGTCCAGCACCGGGTCGACGTCGAAGCCGAACTGCGTGATGATCTCGCCGGAGAGGCCCCGGTCCCGCAGCGCACCGACCTTCGTGGCCAGCGCGGTCGCGAGGGTGGTCGCCGGGATGCCGGGATGGCCTTCGGGATATCCGGCGATGCCCACGTGGCGTACCCCGAAAGCTTCTAAAAGACCGGAATCGATCAAAGACAGGGCGTCCGGGTACGGGCCGTGGGGCTCGGCCGGGTCGCCGCCGACGGTGAAGATCTCGGACTGGGTGCCGTCGTCGCGCAGCGCGGCGAGGAATGCGGTCAGCGCGCCGGCCGAGGCGAGCCGGCGGGCCGACACGTGGGGCACCGGGGTGAAGCCGCTGTCCCGGACGGCACGGGCGGCGGTCCGGCGCAGGGGCAGGTCCTCGTTGCCGAGAAAGGTCACGTTGATCCGGGTGCCGGCCGGGAGCAGCGGGCGGGCGGCCGGCAGCTCCTCGGTGTCCTTTCCGGTCATCTCCAGGGAGAAGTCGTCCAGCAGCCGGGCCAGCCGAGCCGCCGGACGGGTCGTCGCTGAGGTCATGGTGCTCCTGACGGGAGGGGTCCCGCGCGCCGCCGGAGAACGGCGCGCGGGAGGCGCGGTCAGTCCTGGCGGTAGTGCGTGCGGGCGTGCTCGTTGTACGGCGCGGGTGCGACGGTGGCCCGGATGCGCGGGAAGTCGGGGCTGCTGTCGTCGCCGGGATGCTCGCCCCAGACCACCTCGACCTCGGTGCCGGGCGTCGCGAACTCCGGGCTGACCAGGGACAGCGCGAGGATCGACCGGTACGGGTCGAGCGCGGCGACGTGGTAGGTGGTGCCGGCCGGCCCGGCGGAGGTCTCGATGCGGTGCCGGGAGTAGCTGAGCACGAACCCGGGGTCCTCGCCGAGCACCCGGCGGACGTCGTCGTTGTCGAGGACCAGCGTGACCTTGGACCAGCGGACGTTCTCGCGGGCCTTGAGGAGGGCGTCCCGGCCGATGAAGTCGTGGCCGAAGTGGATCAGACGGCCGTACCCGAGCTCGAAGGGGGTGACGTAGTAGTCCTCGATCTCCGGCGAGTGGAAGCTGCCGTGCAGCGGCCGCTGCCCCTCGATGCCGAAGAGCGGCAGCCAGCGCCGGTAGTCCTCGAGTTCCGGGTCGGAGTAGATGCCCGGTGTCGGCGAGGGCACCCAGCCGGACTCGACCGACGCGGTGGTGTAGGCCCGCGCGCCGACCCGGACCACGCCGAGCGGTTCGCCGGCGGTGAGCAGCGCGTCGAGGACGTGGTCGCCGTCGGCCCAGTCGCCGATGAACTCGTACCCGGCCTGCCCGGCCATGCCGTGCCGGAGGGCCTTGAAGGTCCGCCCGCCGAGCGTGACCGGCGTCCAGTGGAAGAACTTCGTGGGCGGCAGCGGCCCGCCGAACACGCTCTCCACCAGCTGCTGGGCGAGGGGCCCCTGCACCTGGTACCGGAAGAGTCCCGGGTCGCCGCCGCCCGGGCGGTAGGCGGAGGACGGGTCGGTACGGAAGCCGACGTCGTAGCCGCCCCTCTCGCCGTGGTACCGCACCCAGTGCTGGGAGGCGGGGATCCCGGAGAGCAGGTACCGGTTCTCCGCCTCGCGGGCCAGGATCCCGTCGGTGACGATGAATCCGCGCTCGGTGACCGGGACGATCTGCTTGGCCTGGCCGATCGCGAACCTCTCGTAGTTGTTCGCGCTGACCGCGGCGAGCAGCTTCGTGGCGTCCGGGCCCTCGATGACCATGTCGTACATGTGGTGCGAGAGGTTCGAGATCGCGACGCCCTCGTGCCAGGCGCGCTGCTCGGTACGCCAGCCGGCGTACTCGGGCTCCACGACCTCGGGGTTCCAGGGTGCGGCGCCGGGTTTCCACAGCAGGCGTACGGGCGATCCGGCCCTCTCGATGCCGTCCTGAAGGGTCGGTGCGGTCATGGCTACCTCCTGGGGATACACGTCGGAGCAGCTCAGCGCCTGCTAAATCGAGCTAGCACTAAACCGAGCTAGTTGGGAAAGCTACCGGCGTGTTACGCGATGACGCAAGACACACTTCGCAGCGCGGCATGCCGCGTACGCAAGCAAAGATTGTTCAGACGGTCCGGCGGACCAGGACCCGGGCGGGTGCCGGCACCAGGCCCGCGGTGTCGAGACCGAGCGCCTCGCGGGCGGCGACCCGGCCGTGCGCCTCCGCGTCGATGTGGACCGTCGTCAGCGGCGGGGTGAACAGGGCGCCGTACTCGGTGTCGTCGAAACCGATCACCGCGCACTCCCCCGGCACCGCGACGTCCAGGTCCCGCAGCGCGGTCAGGGTGCGCAGGGCCACGTCGTCGTCGTGCGCGGCGACGGCGGTCACCTCGGGCGCCGTACGCCGGAACTCCGCCACCGCCGCGGCACCCGCCTCCCGCGGGCGCGGCACCACCAGCGAACGCAGCGGCGGCAGTCCGCAGGAGCGCGCGGCCTGCTGGGCGAAGCCGAGCCGGACCTCGGCCAGCGGCGCCTCCGCGGGCAGCGCCAGCGCGATCGCGGTGTGCCCGTGCTCGGCGAGGTGGCCGATCTGCAGCGCGGTGTGCGCCGCCAGCCCGTCGCGCCAGCCGCCGCCGAGGTCGTCCAGCTCGTGGCCGGTCTGGTAGACCTCGCCGAAGCGCAGCACGGCCCGCGGGTTGATCGCGTCCAGCACCTGCTTCGCCGCGTCCGGCCCGGTCGGCCCGTGCCGGACCATCAGCACGTGACCGTTGGCGGCGAGCTCCTCGTCCAGGCCGCGCACGTAGCTGCGCGAGTAGTTGCCCTCCAGGCCGCTCGCGATGAACAGCACCACGATCCGCGACGCGCCCTCGCGCAGCGCCCGGGCGATGCCGTGCGGCCGGTAGCCCAGCTCCCGGACGACCCGCAGCACCCGCTTCCGGGTCGCCTCGGAGATCGTCTGGTTCGGCGTCTCATTGAGCACGAAGCTGACCGTGGCCCGCGAGACACCGCTGGCCGCAGCCACATCCTTCAGCGTCGCCCGCCGCCCCTCTGTCACCCCCCGACCCTACCGACCCACCTCGGCGGATCGCCCCGGGCCGACGCCACGCTCTCACCCCTCACGAAAGCCGTTCTCGGCAACCCATGGTCGACATATGGGCGTTCATCGCCAAGACCGGGAGGTACCAAGGGGAGACGCGGCGTTGAGTGTGGCTTCCGGAGATTACGGCGTCAGGGGCGGATACCGGCGCGGACGGCGAGGGAGACGAGCTGGGCGCGGTCCCGGGTGCCGGCCTTGGCCATGGCGCGGTTGACGTGGGTCTTCACGGTGAACGGGGAGACCACCAGGCGGGCGGCGATCTCGTGGTTGTCCAGGCCGGCGACGACCAGGTGGACGATCTCGTGCTCGCGGGCGGTCAGCTCGGTGAAGCGGGCCACGGCCTGTGGATCGGGGGGCGTGCCCCGGTCCTCGGCGACGTGCGTGACCACGGCGTCGACGGCGGTCGCCGAGAGCACCCGGCCACCCGCGGCGACCCGGGCGATCGCGGCGGTCAGCTCGGCGGGGCCGGCGCCCTTGCTGAGGAAGCCGTCGGCGCCGGCACGGAGCGCGGCCAGCACGTTGGCGTCCTGATCAAAGGTGGTCAGCACCAGGATCCGCGGCTGGGGGCCGGCGGCGGCGCGCACCCGGCGGGTCGTCTCCACCCCGTCGATGCCGGGCATGTTCAGGTCCATCAGGAGTACGTCGGCGCCGGTACCGTCGTCCAGCAGCCGCAGCAGCGCCAGCCCGTCGGGTGCCTCGGCCACCACGGTCAGCTCCGGGTGCGCGTCGAGGATGGTGCGCAGACCGGCGCGGATGATCTCCTGGTCGTCAACGAGTACCACACGGATCATGCGGGTGTCTCCCCTCGGAGTGGCAGCCGGGCCCGGAGCCGGAACAGGCCGTCGGTGAGCCGGACGTCCAGTACGCCGCCGGTGGACTCGGCGCGCTCGCGCATCCCGGCGATGCCGTGCCCGCCGCCGGTGCGGTGCCGGCCCGGGGCGTCCCCGGCCCGCGTGTTGGTCACCTCGATCACCACCACGGCATCGTCCACGACGTCGAGGCGCAGCGTCGCGGATCCGGTGCCGTAGCGCTGGGCGTTGGTGAGCGCTTCCTGGACGATGCGGTAGACGGCGGCGCTCACCGGCGCGGGCATCGGGCAGGACAGGCCCGGCAGGGTGGCGTCGACCCGCAGCCCGGCCGCGCGCAGCCGGTCCACCAGGCCCGCCACCTCGCCGTGGCCCGGTGTCGGCGGTGGTGGCTCGCCGTCGCCGATGCGCAGCACCCGGAGGATCTGCTGGGTCTCGCGCAGCACCGCCTGCACCCCGGTACGCGCGGCGCCGATGTCGCCGGACGCCCGGCCCGGGTCGGCGGAGAGGTGCACCTCGGCCGCGCCCAGGTGCATGCTGACCACCGCGATCTGGTGGCCGACGCTGTCGTGCAGGTCGCGGGCGATGCGGACGCGCTCCTCGGCGACGCCCTGACGCACCGCCGACTCGCGGCTCTCCAACGCGGCCTGCGTCCGGTGCTCCAGCTCGGCCCGGTACAGCCGCTGGGACCGGACCGCGCTGCCGGCGGAGGCCGCGACCAGCGCCGCGAAGCCGGCCACCCCGGCGGCCGGGTCCACCGAGATGACCACCGTGCCCGCGTGCAGCCCGGCCGCGACCGTGTTCCCGGTGCCGACGAGCGCGGCGACCAGCAGGCCGGACGTCCCGCGCAGGGTGAGCAGGAAGGCGCCGAAGACCGCCATCGAGTAGTCGGCGACCGGATCCCAGCCGAGCAGCGCGCCGAGCGTCGGCCCGGTGGTGAGCAGCAGCAACGCCACCACGGGACGGCGGTGCAGCACGATCGCGGCGGCGACGGCGCACGCCAGCGACGGCAGGCCCCGCCCGGCCGCGTGCGCCTTGCCGATGGTGATGGCCTCCACCGACGCGCTGAGACCGATCAGGGTGTACGCGGTGACCGCGAACGCACGCGGCACTCTCATCGTGGTGACATGACCGAGAATGCCCGCTCGACGAGTCCCGGGAGGTCGTCGGTGCCGCCGCTGTCGGTCCAGCTGTCCACGGCGGCGTTGTAGCAGGCGAAGGCGGCGGAGACGAGGACCGTCGCGCGCAGGCGCGCGCCGTCCGGGCGGTCGTCGTGCCGTTCCAGCAGCGCGGTCGCCAGCAGCGGGCGCCAGGTCGCCTGACGCTCGAGGTTGCGGGCGCACAGGGCCGGCGTCCGCCGGATCAGGCCGGTCAGGGCCAGGGTGCCGGCCGGGTCCCGCCGGCAGCGGTCGGCGATCCGGCCGAGCAGCGCGCAGAGCAGGACCGTCCAGTCGTCCTCGCCGGCGGGGCGGGCCCGGATCGCGGCGGCCAGCAGGTCGCCCTGGTCCTCGAAGGCCGCGAGGACCGCGTCCTCCTTGGTGGTGAAGTAGCGCAGGAACGTACTGCGGGACACCCCACCGGCGGCGGCCAGTTCGTTGACCGTGATCCGGTCGAAGCCGCCCTGGTGGAACAGCTCGACGGCGACCTCGGCGAGCCGGCTCCGGACCGCGGTCCGCGCGATCTCTCTGCTACCCACCGGGCGATGGTAGCGGTGCCGCGGCCGTACCTCGAACTTGAAGCCAAAAATGAAACTTAGTACCATCTTTAAAACCAAGTTCCAGAGTTAGGAGTACGGCCATGGCTTCACCCGCCCTCGGCATCATCGGCAGCGGCATGATCGGTGGCACCGTGGCGCGCCTCGCCGCCGCCGCGGGCATCGACGTGGTGATCGGCAACTCGCGCGGCCCGGACACCCTCGGCGAGCTGGTCGACTCGGTCGGCCCGCGCGCCCGGGCGGCCACCGCAGCCGAGGCGGCGAGCACCGGGCTGGTCGTGGTCGCGGTGCCGCTGCACGCCTACGACCGGTTGCCGGTGGCCGAGGTCTCCGGCGGCGTGGTCGTCGACGCGATGAACTACTACCCGGAGCGGGACGGCCACATCGGGGCACTCGACGGCGGCGAGCTGACCTCCAGCGAGCTGGTCCAGCGGCAGCTGACCGGCGCGACGGTCGTCAAGGCGTTCAACAACATCGACTTCCGGCGCCTGGGCACGCTGGCCCGCCCGGCCGGTGCGGGCGACCGCAGCGCGCTGCCGGTGGCCGGGGACGACGGCGCCGCCACGGCCCGGGTGGTCGAGCTGCTCGACCGGCTCGGGTACGACGCGGTCGAGCTCGGCACCCTCGCCGACAGCTGGCGCAGTCGTCCCGGCACCCCCGTCTACGTCCAGCCGTACTTCCCCGGCGAGCCGCCGGCCGGCCAGGACCGGCGGACGTGGTTCTTCGAGACTCCCGGGGTGGCCGTGCCGGCCGCGCGCGTCCGCGAGCTGCTGGCCACGGCCGTGCGCTGACCGGTCACCCCGCCGCGCCGGCCCGGCGACCTGGGCGCCGCCGCCGCGTTCCCGCTCTCCGACGACGCCGAGTGGATCAACGGACGGGCCCGGGCCGTCGACGGCGGCGCCGACATGGGCCAGTGACCTCAGGCCGGCTTCCGGGCGCGCGCCACCAGACCGCCGCCGGCCCCGAGCCCCACCAGCCCGAGGCCGGCCGCGGCGCTGATGCCGGTCACGCCGTCGACCAGCACCAGCACGACGGCCGCCGCGGAGAGGTTGAACAGGAACAGGAACCACATCACCGGACGCGTGCCGAGGAAGGACTTGACCGGCTCCCGGCGCGCGATCAAGGTCCCGGTGATCAGGGAGAGGACCAGGCCGCCGTACGTCGCAAGGGTCTGAGAAGGCCCCTCCGGCACGAAGCCGGAACCGAGGCAGGCGCCGATGGCGACGAGGAACAGGGCCCAGATCCCGGCCCACAGCAGACGCGAACTCATCCGAACGTCACCACGACCTTCTCCGCGGCGCCCGGCGTGGTCGCCAGCGCGAGCGCCCGCTCCACCTCCGCGAACGGCACCGTGTCACTGACGATGTGCGCGTACCGTTCCCAGTTCGCGACGATGTCTCCGGTCACCTCGAAGATCTCCGTCGGATAGCCCATCGCCAGCACCACGGTCAGCTCCGTGGTCAGCAGCGCACCGAGATCGACCGGCACCGGCGCCTTGTGCACCGCGACGACGCCCAGGGTCGCGCCGTGCTTGGCGATATCGGACACCGTCGCGATGACCGCGGGCACCCCGGCCGCGTCGAGGTAGATGTCGGTGCCCGCGCGCACGCCGCGGGTGAAGCCGCTGGTCGCCTCGCCGTGCAGTTCGACGATGCGGGCCGCGGTGTCCTCCCGGGACGAGTCGATCACCGCGTCCGCGCCGACCAGAAGTGCCTTCGCCAGCCGGTTGGGCACGATGTCGACGACGATGACGTGCGCCCCGCGCAGCTTGTAGCCGATCGCCGCACCGAGCCCGATCGGCCCCGCCCCGAACACCACCACCCGGTCACCGGACTTCGGCGCCGTCCGGTTGACCGCGTGCCGGGCCACCGCCATCGGCTCGTTGAGCGCCGCCACCGCCCACGGGATGTGCGGCGGGACCGTCACCAGGTGCCGGCCCACCTCGGCGTCGCGGATCAGCAGATACTCGGAGAGCCCGCCCTGGGCGCCGCCGCTGCCGATCAGCCCGTCACTGGCGGCCATCGTGTCGATGACCACGTGGTCGCCCACCGACAGCCCCTCGACGAGAGCGCCGACCTCGGCGATCTCGCCGGCCGGCTCGTGACCCAGCGGGGTGGCGCCCTGCCGTGGCGGGATGCCGCCGACCTTGATGTAGAGCCCGTCCGAGCCGCAGATGCCGCAGGCCCGCATCCGCACCAGCACGTCCCGCGGACCGGTCTCCGGGCGGTCGACCTCCATCGTCGCCGTGCTGCCCGGACCGTCGACCATCACAACCTTCATCGCGTCTCCTCTTCCCCGTGTCTCCCGTGCGGAGCGCGGATGTGCGCCGCCGGACACGAAGAAGCCTCCCCGGATCCGGCGAAGTGCGGGAACAGCGAGCGGACGATCTCCGGGTACTGCGTTCGCGGTACCGCATTCTCACCGTTCTCTTACCTCTCCTTTCCGGCAGAACGGTCTCCTTTCCTGCAATTCTTGTCATTCCCGGCAGATGCGGCTGTCGGGCACAGAAATGACACAGCCGGAATGGTGAAGGAGTTCTACGGTGCAGCGCAGGGCGTTTCTGAAAGGCTCGGCCGGAGTGGGTCTGCTGTCGGTTCTCGGCGTGGCGGCGTGCGGTTCGGATTCCGGGTCCGCCTCGGCGGCGACGAACGCCACCGCGATCACGCAGGTGTACGGCGGCGGCCAGAAGTTCATCGCGGTCGCGCTCGAGTTCCCGGCGGAGATCGACACCGCGAAGCTGGCGACGGCGGACTTCACCGTGGCGGGGCGGACCGTGACCAAGGTGTACGCGAACACCACGGCGGCGGTCGCCGACACGGGTGTGAACGGCCGGTACGCGATCGTCGAACTGTCGGCCGACGACGCGGACGCGGCGCTGTGGGTCACCGGTCAGGGTGGCGGTGGCGGCAACGGCGGTGGGGCACCGTCGGGAGGCGCGATGCCATCCGGGGGAGCGATGCCCTCCGGGGCCCAGGGCGGACCACCGGCCGCCGGTGCGGACTCGGCGCCGACCGTCAAGACGGCCTCGGCGTCGATCACGCAGGTCAACGCGATCACCGCGGTCGACGGCACCACCTATCCCGCCGCCACCGCACTGGCCACGAACGCCGTGGTGACCCCGATCGTGGACGACTTCCAGCAGTTCACCTACGCCGACACGGCGACCGGGGAGAGCATCGCGTACAACCTGTTCATCCCGAAGGACTACGACGAGAGCACGACATACCCCCTGGTGCTGTTCATGCACGACGCCAGCGTGGTCGGCGCCCCGGCGCAGGGGCCGCTGGTGCAGGGCCTGGGTGCGATCTGCTGGGCGAGCGAGGCCGACCAGGCGAAGAATCCGTGCTTCGTGCTCGCTCCGCAGT
Source organism: Actinoplanes sp. NPDC051851 (assembly GCF_040681165.1). NCBI lineage: Bacteria > Bacillati > Actinomycetota > Actinomycetes > Micromonosporales > Micromonosporaceae > Actinoplanes > Actinoplanes sp. NPDC051851. The sequence continues at coordinate 82,689 of NZ_JBFAYF010000043.1, forward strand.
ACGCCACGGTCGTGGTGCAGGACGACTACCAGCCGACGAAGCAGTTCGACGCCACCATCAACCTGGTGAACTCGCTGGCCGATCAGTACCGCATCGACACGAAGCGGATGTACGCCACCGGCCAGTCGATGGGCGCGATGATGACCATCGGCATGAACGCCCGGCATCCCGAGTTGTTCGCGGCGTCGTTCATCGTGGCCGGGCAGTGGCCCGCCGAGCAGACCGCGGCACTGTCCGGAAAGAAACTGTGGATCACCGTTTCCGAGGGCGACACCAAGGCCTATCCGGGAATGACCGCGATCACCGCGCTCGCCGAGAAGAACGGCGCGAAGGTCACCCACGCGACCTGGCAGGGCGACGCCGCCGCGGAGCAGTTCGCCAGCGACGTGAGCACGATGGAGACGGCGAAGGCCGGCATCAACTTCGCCAGCTTCGCGACCGGCACCCTGCCCGCGGTCAAGGCCGGCACCACCATGGAGCACATGGCCACCTGGCAGGTCGCCTACACCATCGACGGCATCCGCGAATGGATCATGAAGCAGTCGGGCTGACGTCCACGCCGGTCGGCGCCGCCGGCAGCAGGCGGGCCGGCCCGACGGTGAAGCCGACCTCGGCACCGCCGCCGGGCCGCGCCCGGGCGAACGCGGTGCCGTCGTGCGCGGCCGCGACGTCCCGGACGATGGCTAGTCCCAGGCCGGATCCGCGCAGGCCACGAGCGGTGTCCGCGCGGTAGAACCGGTCGAACACCCGCGGCACGTCCCCGGCCGCGATCCCCGGCCCGCGGTCCAGGACGGCGACCTCGCCCCGGCGGACCCGTACCTCGATCGGCTCCGGCCCGTCGGCATCGAACTTGGCGGCGTTCTCCAGCAGGTTCCCGACCGCCCGGGCCAGGCTCCGCCGTCGGCCGAGCACGCGGGAGTCGTCGCTCTCCGAGACCACTTCCCTTCCGGTACGGCGGTGCGCCCGGTCGGCCGCCCTCCGCACGAGTGCCGTCAGCTCCACCGGTTCCTCGGGCTCGTCGCGGTGGGTGGCGAGGGCGAGCTCGATCAGTTCGTCGGTCAGCCGGCTGAGCTCGCGGGTCTCCCCGTCGATGTCGTCGATCAGCCGCTGCCGGCTCGGCGGGGAGAGCTCGTCCATCCGGCGCAGCACGGTGGCGTTGGTGCGCAGGCTGGTCAACGGGGTGCGCAGTTCGTGCGCGGCGTCCTGGACGAGGCGTTCCTGTTCCTCCCGGGCGGTGGCGAGCCGGCCGAGCATGGTGTTGAACGACACCGCCAGCCGGCCGACCTCGTCCCGCCCGTCCACCGGTACGGCCTGGTCGGCCCGCCCGTCGGCGCTGACCCGCTCGGCGATCCCGGCGAGCCGGACCAGCCGGCGGGTGATGCGCCGGGCGAGCAGCCAGCCGGTCCCGGCGGCGGCGAGCAGCACCGCCCCGCTGATCAGGGTGAACTGCAGCGCCATGCCGTTCAGCACGTACCGCACGTAGCCCGCCGGCACCGCGACCTGCAGCACGCCCTGCCCGCCGGCGAGCACGGTGGTCCGCTGGCGGTACGTCTCCCCGTCCACCACCACCTCGCTCGTGGTCGTCTCCCCCGCCGTACCGGAGACGGCAAGCTGGTGGATCGCGGCCGAGACCGGCAGCGCGCGGGGATAGCCGACCAGCGGGACGACGGCCGCGTCCCGGGCCACCCGCTGCGCGACGACGTGTACGTCCTGCCCGCAGGCCGGTTGGGGCCGGCAGAGCGCGACACCGGCGGCGACCGGTTCGGCGGTGACCCCGGACGACGTGCCGGCGAATCCGGCCAGGGCCACGGTGACGGTGCTCAGCGACCGGTCCATCTCCTGGCTGACCCGCCGCGACGCCACCTGGTAGCCGAGGACGCCGACCAGGGCCGCCGCGACCGTACTGATGACGGCGAAGATGAGGGCGAACCGGGTCCGCAGGCTCATGGCGTCCGCAGCGAGTAGCCCACGCCGCGGACGGTGTGGATCAGCGCGGGCGCGCCGGCCGCGGTCAGCTTGCGCCGCAGGTAGCCGATGTACACCGCCAGGTTCTTGGAGTCGGCACCGAAGTCGTAGCCCCAGATCAGCTGGTAGACCGTCGGCTGGTCGAGGACCGCGCCGGCGTTGCCGGAGAGGAGTTCGAGCAGATCGAATTCGGTCTTCGACAGCGACAACTCCGCGTCCGCCCACCAGGCGCGGCGGGCCGCGACGTCGATCCGCAGGTCCGCGACCCGGAGCACGGCACTCTCGCCCTGCCCGCCGGAGCCCGGCCGGGTACGCCGGAGCAGCGCGCGCAGCCGGGCGAAGAGCTCCTCCGGCTCGAACGGTTTCGGCAGGTAGTCGTCGGCGCCCGCGTCCAGCCCGGCGACCCGCTCCGAGGTCTCCACCCGCGCGGTGAGCATCAGCACCGGTGTCCGGTCCCCGTCGGCCCGCAGCATCCGGCACACGCCGAGGCCGTCGATCCCGGGCATCATGACGTCGACGATCATCGCGTCCCAGACCTCCCGGCGGGCCCGGGTCAGCGCCCCGGCGCCGTCCGCCACGGTCTCCACCGCGTAGCCCTCCAGCTCCAGGGCACGGGCCAGCGACTCCCGGATGGCCCGGTCGTCATCGGCGACGAGCACACGATCCTGCATCCGACCATGATCCCTCGCGGCGTCGTCAGCCGCGGGGGTCGCCGGGAACCAGGGGTGCGGTGAGGCCGGCGCTGAGGACCGCCACCAGGTCGTCGATCAGCACGCCGATCGGGGCGGGCAGGTTCGCCCGCTTGCGCTGGGCGGCGTGGTAGCGCGCGAGGGCGTGGACGGCGCTGGTCAGCGTCACCCACCAGCGCTCCTCCAGCACCGCGTCCGGGATGTCCGGGACGAGGCGGCTGACGACCGTACGCAGGGTGACCACCGACGCGCCGGTGTGCACGTCGCCGAGGCCCTCGTAGCCGCCCTCCTCGGTGATGTAGAGGGAGAGGAACGCGAGGTAGTGGTTGTCCGGCTGGATGTGGATGGCGAGCGGGCGGACGAAGGCCGCGACCACGTCGGCGACAGTCGGCGGGGTGCCGCCGAGCATCAGGCCGGCGACCAGGTCCACCCGGCTGGCCTCGCTCTGCGCGCCGCGGAACTCCATGATGGCCCGGACCACCTCGTCGCGTTCGCCGAAGTGGTACTGGACGACGGCGTGGTTGCGCTGGCCGGCCGCGGCACCGATGTCGCGGAGCGGTACCGCGGCGATGCCGTGCTCGGCGAAGAGGCGTTCCGCGGCGGTGAGGATGGCCTGGCGGGTGGACTCGCCCCGGACGTTCCTGCGTTCCCCGCCCGTACGGGAGGTGGTGCCGCGGCGCGCTGTTCGGTCGGGCGGAGTCTGGGACATGGTTCAGGAATCTATCGGTACGTCGAGGCCGAGCGGCGCAAGCCCGGTCCCGGCGGGATAGACGTCACCGAAGACGGGGACACCCTCCCGGGTGAGGATCGGCGGCCCGCCGTCCGAGGGCAGGTCGGCGATGATGCGGCGCTCGCCGCCGGCCACGATGCTGAGCCCGCCGCCCGCCGGGCCCAGATCGATCCGCAGCCCGGCGAGGGTGACGTCGAGGGCGCCGTGATGGGCGGTGTACCGCACCGCGCCGCCGAAGCCCAGCACCCGGGACCCGGCCGCGAGGACGTCGGTCACCAGCGGGAACGTGACGACGTCGGCCGCGTCGAGCACCGCGCCGCCGGAGGCCTCGACCGTGCCGGCGGCGATCACGCGGACGTAGCGTACGAAAGAGGCCTTGACGGCCCAGCGCAGCGCCCCGGGCGGCGGCGTCAAGCGTCGCGCCGATGCTCGTCCGGGAAGCCGGTCATGCCCTCGTCGAGCTGGAGGCCGAGCACGTTGAACGCGGTGCAGTGCATGTCGTAGGTGCCGACCGTGAACGCGAAGTCGATCAGCTGCTCCCGGGTGAACTGCTTCTCCAGCGCGGTCCAGGTCGTACCGGAGACGTTCTTGATGGTGCACATCTCGTCGATGGCGCGCACGATCGCGGCGTCCTCCGGCGACCAGACGGCGGCGTCCGGGCCATCGCTGAGCGCGGCGACCTCCGCCTCGGTCAGGTAGCCGGCGGCCTGGCTGATCCAGACGTGCTGGGCCCACTCGTACTCGCCGAAGCCGAGCCAGGTGGTCCGCAGGATGACCATCTCGCGGACCCGGTCGGAGAGGGTCGAGTGCCGCAGGTGGTTCGAGAAGGGCATCCAGCCGCGCACGAACGCGGGGTGCCAGGCGTAGATCCCGAGGATGTTCGCTTTCGGTCGCGCGGGCCGCTCGCCCTGGTCGCCACCGGGGGCGTGGGCGCGCAGTACCGCGAAGGCCTCGTCGACCTCGTCGGTCCAGTCCTCGGTGGGGCGCGGGGTGATGCGTGGCGTGGTCATTTTCCTCTTCCTCACGCGATTCTCATCATCCGATGAACGAGCCGCCGTTGACGCTGATGGTCTGGCCGGTTATGTAGGAGGCCTCGTCGGCGACGAGGTAGGCGACGGCGGCCGCGATGTCGGCGCCGGTGCCGGTGCGCCCGACCGGGATGAACCTCGCCATCTGCTCGGCGGAGGGCATCTTCCCGGCGTCGCGCTTCTTCTGCACGCTCGGTGTGTCGATCGACGACGGGGCGACCGTGTTGACGGTGATCCCGCTGCGGCCGAACTCCATGGCGAGCGCCTTGGTGAGGGCGAGCTGGCCGCCCTTGGACGCGGCGTAGTGCGCCATGTTGGGCGCGCCGCGCTGCGCGCTCGACGAGGAGATCAGCACGACCCGTCCCCAGCCGGCCGCGACCAGGTCGGGCATCGCGGCGTGCACCGCGTTGAACGTACCGGTGAGATTCACCGCCAGGGTGTGGTTCCACTGGTCGAGCGTCATCTCCAGGAACGGCTGCTGCAGCGCGATCGCGGCGTTGGCGACCACCACGCTGAGCGGGCCGAACTCGGCACGGACCGCGGCCAGCGCGGCGTCGACCTGCGCGCGGTCGCTGACGTCGGCCCGGAATCCGGCGGCCGTCCCGCCGGCGTTCGCGATCTCCTTGGCCGCCGCCTCGGCCGCGCCGTCGACCACGTCGAGGACCGCGACCCTGAATCCGTCCGCGGCCAGGCGCTCGGCGATCGCACGACCGATCCCGGCCGCGGCCCCCGTCACCACCGCGACGCGTCCCGCTCCCGCCATGGGTCTCCCCTCCGATCATTGCGCGCAACAGAACGAGTGTTCCGTTGTGGCGCTCGCCTAGAATCGCCCCACCGCCCGGCGATGTCAAGCAAGGGCCGTTGACACTCATTACCGAGCCCGACGATACTCACTGGTGTTTCGTTGTATAGATATCTCGTTCCTTTAAAAGAACTGAAGGACGGCGCGCATGACCCTCGCAGCCCCTGACCAGCACGTCGTCATCGTCGGCGCCTCCCTCGCCGGAACCCGGACCGCACAGACCCTGCGCGCCCTCGGGCACACCGGCCCGGTCACCCTCATCGGTGCCGAGACCGAGCTCCCGTACGACCGCCCCCCGCTCTCCAAGGCCCTGCTGACCAGCGACTGGTCGGAATCCGCGGTGGCCGGTGCCCGGCTGATCACCGCCGCCGAGCTGGACGAGCTCCGGGTCGAGACCCGGCTGGGCACCGCCGCCACCGGCCTGGACACCGCGACCCGGACCGTGCGGCTGGCCGACGGCACCACGGTCGGCTACGACATCCTGGTCATCGCGACCGGCGCGGCCGCCCGCCCCTCGCCGTGGAACCCCGGCTCCGGCGTCCACCAGCTGCGAACCCTCGACGACGCCCGCGCGATCGGCGAACGCCTGACGCTGGGCGAGCCGGTGGTCGTGGTCGGCGGCGGCTTCATCGGCACCGAGATCGCGGCCGCCGCGGTCCGCCTCGGCTGCTCGGTGACGGTAGTCAATGATCGAAAAAAGCCGAGAAATTTTCGGTACGCCCCAAACCGCCCCTGACCAGCAACATCCCGGCTGGTGCGACCCGTCGCGGTGCACCGCCGACCCGTCAACTCAGGCCGACGGCTACCGATCGGGCGTCGGTGGCGAACACCGATCGACCGACGTGCCGCTGAACATCGGCGCGGGCAACTGGCCGATCCCACCGACCGGTGTGGCGTTCCTGACCGAATCGGTAGCGCCATGGCGCTGCTCCGCTTTCCTGCGCGTCGTCGTCGACGGTGGGGCGCAACTGTCCATGCCGGTCGAGTCCGCCGCGCCGCTGCTTGCCGCCCTCAGCGAGTTGGTCGCCTCCGCGATGGCCGATGAGGAGGTGAGCCGCTGATGAGCCGGGTCGACACAGCGATCCGTGCGGCAGCCGGGGTGACCGTCATCGGTCTCGCCGGCATCGCCGGAGCGATCTCCTACAGCCACATGGCCGAGCTCGCGCACGCCCACGGCGAGATCGGCTGGCGGGCCCACATGTTCCCTTTGTCCGTTGACGGGATCGAGATCGTGTCCTCGCTTGTCCTGCTGGCCGACAAGCGTGCCGGACGTCGGTCCGGCATGCTGCCGTGGGCAGCGTTGATCGCGGGCACCGGGGCGAGCTTTTCCGCCAACTTCGCGGTCGGCGGTAACGACTGGATCGGGCGGGCCGTATCGGGCTGGCCCGCGTTCGCACTTCTGATCGCGGTGAAGTTGCTGTTCGGCCTGCTTGAGCCGTCACCACCGCGTCCAGCCGAATCGGCGGTCTCCGCGACGGGCTCGGGGACCGTCGTCCCGCAAGCTGCGGACGGTCCCGGACCCGCCATCGGGGACGGGGACGGCCTGGGGACGGTCCCGGTCGACAGCGAAGATGGTGGGGACGGCGGGGCACGGCCTCCTGCCGAACCGGCGGCCGGAACCCCAATGGAGCTGACCGATCCGGAGGCGATGGTGTTGCTTCCGGCCGCCCGTGCGGCGCTCCGGACTCTGACGGGCGAAGGGAAGCCGATGACGCGGGAAGCACTGGCTCGTCAGATGCGCGCTGACGGGCATCCGGCGTCCAATGCTCGGATGTCAGTCCTGCTGCGTGTCCTTACCTCGGAGACCCGTAGTGGACAACGGTAAGAGCAACATGCGAGAAGGGCCCGTTTGCCAGGGCTGACGTTCAGGGCGACTCAGTAGAGGTGAGGTCGAGAATCGAGGGCAGGAGGTCCGGGTTAGCGGCGATCGTCGCGGTTGCCGCGAAGCTGTGTGCCGATCCGTCCCGGTCGGCGATTTCCGCGCCGGCTTCACGAGCGATCGCGACGCCAGCCGCGGTGTCCCATGGCTTGTTGGCCAGCATCACAACGGCATCGACCCGCCCGGCCGCCAGCCACGCCAGGTCGATGGCGGCAGAACCGTGCATGCGGACGCGCTGCACGCTCACCGCGAGTCGTTCCGTCAGCGCGAACCGTTCTCTGTTCTTCGCGAGTGCGTTACTCCCCACCGCGTAATCACCGAGCGCTACGACAGCGTCGGCGACTCGCTGTGTAGTGCTCACCCTGATCGGCTGGCCGTCCGCGTACGCGCCGCTGCCTTCCGCCGCCGAGTAGCGGCTGCCGAAGAACGGCAGGTCGATGATGCCGAGGACGGAGCGATTCTCGGTGATCAAGCCCAGAGAGACGGCGCAGAGCGGTGAACCGTGGATGAAATTGACGGTGCCGTCAACCGGGTCGAGTGCCCACGTCAGCTCACGCGAGGTTCCGCTGAGGCCGTGCTCCTCGCCCAGAAAGCCGATCTCTGGTGTGCGATCGGCGAGGAAGGCACGCACTCGCTCCTCGATGGTGAAGTCGACCTCACTCGCCATGTCCCGATCGCCCTTGGCGGTCAGAACGCCAGGCTGCATGGTGCGCATGATCTCGCGCGCTATGTCGACAGCCTGGTGGGCTACCGGCAAGAGGTCGGCGTAATCAGTCATCGGAGCTGTCCACCACTCCAAAGCTCGTCGAAGGTGCGCTCGAAGACGGGGTAGAGCCCCAGCGTCGGCCAGCGCTTCTTGATCACCATTGTCGGCGCTTCCACCCCTCGTGCGTGCGGTAGGTACTGCTGAGCGACGCACATAACGTCATCAATTAGTACAATGTTGACACGAATGCTCTGATCGTAGGTAGCCACCTCAATACGTTCGCGGACTTCGACCGGCAGGCGGTCACGTACCCGAAGGATCCCTTGAAGGTTGAGCGTGGTGAGGGCGCCGAGTTGACCGGCCGGCATACCTTCCTCGGTCTCTCGCTCGCGCGTGGCGCTACCTGCTGGATCGAGGAAGAGCAAGCGTAGGTGTGTGCCGTCGCGAACGAGCTGGGAGAGCCGACTATCGGCGTACTGCTGGCAGATCAAGTTGAGCGATAGGCCGGCTGCCCGGATTTTCGAGGCGTTATCGAACAGTGCGTGCGGCGGAAAGTTCGAGGTGAACTCCGATCGACTTGGGTAGATCGCATCGACGTCGGAGAATCGGGCGATCAACTCCGTTTCGGTGATCGCTTGATCGTACGCCGTGGGCATCATCGCGAGCGCGTCACTCGATGGTGTCGTGAGGTGCATGGCGCCGTACGTGGGATCGCCGAGCATCATCACGACGCGAGCCTCCGTCGGCATGCGGAGCCCGGCGGCTATGCGATTCAAAACGTCGATGCTGCCAACCCTGCGCCTGCCACCGACGATCTCACTGACCTGGGCTTGACTCAGGCCGGCCGCTACGCCGAGGCGAGTTTGGCTCACCTGAGTTTCTCGTTGGACCAGGCGGAAGATCTGGGCGACGTCGCGACTCGCCAAAGCGTTGATCATGGCTTCCGTGTCCCAGAGATGCCGGCTCTTCGAAGTTGAGCGGGGTTCGCGGCTGAGTCCGGTCCGAGTGTGAGGGCTCGCAGCTCATCAGTGATCATCTGAGTGTCTAGATCGGATAGTCACAAGTGAAGAGCTGCGAGCATGGTCAACGATACGACCCGGCTGCTGGGCCTGGACGGCCTGGTCGCCGATCGGGTCGAGCTGCACCCGGACGGTTCGCCCGTCGTCCACCTGTCCACCGGTGATGAGCAGGCACGATGCTGCCCGCAGTGCGGGTTCCGGGCCGTGCGGGTGAAGCAGTGGACCACGACCCGGCCACGTGATCTACCGATGGCAGGGCGGACGGCCCGGCTGCGGTGGCGTAAACGCCGCTGGCACTGTGACCAGCCCGGATGCCCCCGCAAGACGTTCACCGAGCAGGTACCGCAGGTCCCGGCACGGGCCCGGATCACCGTCCGGATGCGCCATGCCGCCGGGGCGGCCGTCGCCGACGCCAACCGCACGATCGTGCAAACCGGCCGTGACCTGGGCCTGTCCTGGCCGGTCGTCGCGGCAGCGTTCACCGCGCACGCCGGGAAGGTGCTGCCGGCCGAACCCGAGCCGGTGACGGTGCTGGGTATCGACGAGGTCCGCCGGGGCAAGCCCCGCTGGAGTTTCGACG
>NZ_JBFAYF010000044.1:0-87328 GCF_040681165.1 Actinoplanes sp. NPDC051851
GCCCCGGCGCGCGCCCGGCCCGGGGCGGGGCGCTTTCCCGTTTTGGGCGGGCCGTTGGGGGCCCCCGCCCCCGTCTCGGCCCACCCCTGAGCACCAGCCAGGACCGGGCGGCGCGCAACGGCCCAGAGTGGGCACGGGCCCTGCGCCGGGTTTGTGATCGTGCTCGCGCCACGGGTTTGTGATCGTGCTCGCGCCACAGGGCTGTGATCGTGCTCGCGTCGGGTTTGTGATCATGCTCGCGCCGGGGTTGTGATCGTGCTCGCGATGCGGGCGGAACGGGCGGAGCGCGGGGCAGCATGGGGACATGTCGACTGCTTCGAAGATCTTCACTCCCGCGGTGTTCGGTGCGCTGGAACCGCGTAACCGGCTCGTGATGGCGCCGCTGACCCGGATCCGTGCCGGTGCCGACGGCGTGCCCGGGGATCTGCTGGTGGAGTACTACGCGCAGCGCGCCTCGATGGGGCTGATCGTGACCGAGGGCACCTGGCCGGTCGCCGAGGGCCGCACCTGGATCGGGCAGCCGGGGATCGAGACGCCCGCGCAGGTCGAGGGCTGGCGGCGGGTGGCGGACGCGGTGCACGGCGCGGGCGGAACGATCGTCATGCAGGTGATGCACGGCGGGCGGATCTCGCACCCGGAGATCACCGGGACCGGGCGGACCGTCGGGCCGAGCGCGGTGGCCGCCCCCGGCGAGATCCGGGTGCCGGACGGGAAGGCCGCGCTGCCGGTGCCGCACGAGCTGACCGTGGCCGAGATCGGTCAGGCGGTGGCCGGATTCGCGGCGGCGGCGCGGAACGCGATCGAGGCCGGGCTGGACGGCGTCGAGGTGCACGGGGCCAACGGCTACCTGATCCACGAGTTCCTCTCGCCGGCCTCGAACCTGCGCGACGACGAGTACGGCGGCACCCCGGCGAAGCGCGCCCGGTTCGCGATCGAGGTGGTCACCGCCGTCGCGGCGGCGATCGGCGCGGACCGGACCGGCATCCGGATCTCGCCGGAACACAACATCCAGGGCGCGCTGGAGACCGACGCGGACGACGTGCTCGCGACCTACCTGGCGCTCGCCGACGGCCTCGCCCCGCTCGGGCTCGCCTTCGTGGACGTCCTGCACGCCGACCCGGCGGGCGCGCTGATCCAGAAGATCCGCGGGGCGGTCGCCGCGCCGGTCATCGTGAACACCGGTTTCGGCGTGGTCACCACCCGCGAGGAGGCGATCCGGCTGGTCGAGGAGGACCACGCCGAGGCGGTGGCGGTCGGCCGCGCGGCGATCGCGAACCCGGACCTGGCCGAGCGCTGGGCGCACGGCCACGGCGAGAACGACATCGACAGCAGCACGTTCTACGCGGGCGGCGCCCGCGGCTACACCGACTATCCCGCCCTGCGCTCGTGATCATCCGGCCCGCTCGGCCGGCCGACGTCGACGTCATCATGGCGTGGCGCCGCGAGCGGGCCGCCTGGCTGGCCGGGCGCGGGGAGGACCAGTGGTCCATCCCGCTGCCCCGGTCGGCGGTCGAGGCCACCGTCGCCGCCGGGCAGACCTGGATGGCCTGGGACGGGAGCGCTCCGGCGGCGACGATCACCCTCACCGGGTACGCCGCGGCCGGCGGGCTCTGGAAACCGGACGTGGACCCGGAGCCGCTCTGGTACCCGGAGGACGACCCGGCCGACGCGCTCTACGCGGCGAAGATGATGGTGCCGCTGGAACGCGCCGGGTACGGGCTCGGCGACGACCTGCTCGACTGGGCCGGAGGGCGTACCTGGGAGGCGGGTTTGACCTGGATCCGTCTCGACGCCTGGACCGGTAATGAACGGCTGCACGCGTTCTACCTGCGACGCGGGTTCGCGCACGTCCGGACGGTGGCGAGCCGGGTCTCGGGGGCCTGCTTCCAGCGCCGCAGCGGACCGTACCGTGGCCGGTTCAGTCCATCCCCCGCCGGCCCGGGGCCCAGAACGGCTTGACCGTGACGGCGCTCCGGGGCCAGCCGCGCTCGGTCATCAGGTGGCGGCGCAGGGTCTGGCAGGTGCGCGCCTCCCCGGCGATGTACGCGACGCCGGGGGTCTCGGGCAGAGCCATCTCCCGCAGCGCCTGGAGCAGGTTCGATTCCTCGCGATGGATCCAGTTGTCCAGTGCGAGCGGCAGGTGGTCGGCCGGGCTCTCCGCCTCGACGACGCCGTACAGCGGCGACGAGACGCCGCGCATCATCGCGCCGAACGGCACCGCGGCGGTCTCGTCGCCGAGGAACAGGTGGTAGGGCGCGTCGGGGCGGACCACCAGGCGGCCCTCGGGACGGGTGAAGCTCACCTGCTCGCCGGCTCCCGCCGCGCGCGCCCAGTCCGCGCCCGGCCCGGGATCCGGGTGGTCGACGAGGACGCAGAGGTCGATCCAGTCCGCGTCGCGGTCCCAGATCGAGTACGTCCGCAGGGTCAGGGCGCCGACCCGGACCCGGACGTGCTGGCCGGGCGTCCACTCCAGCCCGGGCAGCGACTCACCCACGAGCCGGATCCGGCGCATCCGCGGCGTGATCTTCTCGACGTCGGTGACGGTGGCACGGACCAGGAAACGGTCCAGCAGATCGGCTTTGCGCATGCGGCCCAGCATCCGCCTTAATGTGTACATGAAGTCAAGCGTCGGAGAGGTGGCCGCCCGGTTCGGGCTGCCCACCCACGTACTGCGCCACTGGGAGAGCGTGGGCCTGCTCAGCCCGGCCCGGGACGCGGGCGGCCAGCGTCGCTACGGCGAGGCCGACCTGCGCCGGATCGCGCTCATCCTGCTCGGCAAGGAGGCCGGGTTCGGCCTGCGGGACATCCTTCTCATCCTGCAGTCGGGCACCCCGCTCAAGGAGACGGACGTGCTCAAACGCCAGCTGCTCACCCTGGAGCGCCGGATCGCCGAGGCGACCGCGGCGAAGGAGAGCATCGAGCACGCGATGGGGTGCCCGATCCCGTTCGAGGAGTGCCCGGACGCGCAGGCGCACATCACCGCCCGGATCCCACCGGTGCCGGGAGCCGCCGCAGCGACGGCGTGAGCGTGCCGGCGACCGCGATCGCGAGCATCAGCACGGCGAGCAGTCCGATCGTGCCCACCGGACCGAGCCGGGTGAGCGCGTAGCCCCCGGCGACCGAGGCGAGCGGCATGACGCCCCAGGAGATCGTCATCGCGGCGCTCGTCACGCGGCCGAGCAGCTCGTTCGGGACCAGGGTTCCGGCGTACGTCATCAGCACCACGCCGGGCAGCGGCCCGACGAACGCGCAGGCCGCGCCGATCAGGCCGATCCCGACGGGGCCGTCGGCGACCAGCAGGGCCGGTAGCAGCGCCGCCCAGACCCAGTTGACGCCGACCACCATGGTGCGCGCCGTCAGGTGCCGGTGCAGACGGGTGGCGGCGATCGCACCGGCCAGCCCGCCGCCGCTGTACAGGCCGAGCATCAGACCGATCCCGGCCGGGCCGGTGCCGTGCCGCTGGGCGAGCACCACCAGGGTGAGGCCGAGCGCCTGGAAGACGGCGTTGCCGCCGGCCGCACCGACCAGGCCGGCGGTGGCGGGGTCGCCGGTCAGGGCGAGCACGAGCAGGGGCATGGCCGTGCCGCTCGCGGTCGCACCGAGGGCCGAGATCGCCTGCCCGGTCCAGAGGGCCGCGAAGTCCCGGTTCATTTCCCGTACGGCGTCGGAAAGGCGTGGAACAGCACCGTGACGTGCCGGGCGTCCCCGTTCGCCGGGTCGGGTTCGCGGTACCACCGGCTGAGGAAGGCGATGTACTCCTCGCCGAACCGGGCCAGCTCCTCGGCGGTGAGCGTGGTGCCGCCGAACGAGTGCTGGGCCGCCGTCGCGAAGGCGCCGTACCCGTCCCGCTCCGCCAGGTAGGTCCGCAGCTCGCGATCGCCCCGCTCCATCCACTGCCGCCAGACCTCGGCCGCCGCGGCGGCGACCTCGGGATCGTCGGCCTCCTTCGGCAGCCGCATGTCCTGCGGCACGGCCCGCCAGTAGCGGCGTCGCCCGGCGGAGAGCGCGGTGTCCTCCTCGACGAACCCGAACCGTTCGAGCTGCCGCAGGTGGTAGCTGGTGGCCCCACGATCCGCCGAGTACTCACCGGCGAGATCCGCCGAGGTGGCCGGCCCGCCGCGCAGCAGCCGGTGGAAGAGCTGCTGGCGGAGCGGGTGCGCGAGCGCTTTGAGCGTGTCGACGTCGGTGAGCAGTCGCTGCCGGTTCTCGGTCACCTTGAGAAGATATCTATGCAAAGAATTCTTCTCAATAGGCGGCCCGATAGAAGGCGTAGGTGCCCAGGGGACCGCGGCGGTGGGCGCGGCCGGTCTCGGCGGGGGCGGGGAAACCGGCGTCGCGCATCGCGGTGAGCAGTAGGTCGGGGGCGTTGGCGGCGAGCAGGGGGTGGGAGCGGGAGCCGGGCGTGGCGGCGTGGGCGTCGACGACGTGGAGTTCGCCGTCCGGGCGCAGGACGCGGCGTACCTCCAGGAAGGCCTGTGATTTCTGGGGCGGGGTCAGGTGGTGGAGCATGTAGGAGGAGAGGACCCGGTCGAACGAGCCGTCGGGGAAGGGCAGCTCGCCCGCGAAGGCCTCCGTGTAGGTGATCGCGAGGCGGCGGCGGGCGGCGGTGCGGCGGGCCAGGCGCAGCGCCGCCGGGTCGGGATCGATACCGGTCAGATCGGCCTCCGGTACGCGACGGCCCAGGGCCGTCAGCAGGTCGCCGGGGCCGCAGCCGATCTCCAGGACGCGGTGGCCGGACCGGACGCCGGCGCGGTCCAGCAGCTCGCCATGGACACGGCGGAGGCCGGCGAGGCGGGTGAACGGGCGGTAGAGGAAGAGCAGGCGGTGGCGGCCCATCGCCGGGATGTACGTCGATGCGGACATGTGGTCCTCCGAAGCGCTGATCGGACGGAATTCGGGCGTACTCTCAGCGTCACCGGACGGCCGGGCACGGGCATCGCCGGATCCGTGGCGAGGATGGGACGATCTGTGGGTACCAGGCTCGGGGCGAGGGACGCGCGCGGAGTCCCGGTGGCGGTCTTCGACCGGGTGCCCGGAGCGCCCTCGATCGGGGTCGGGCGGCTGCCGGGGCCGGAGCATCCCGCGGTGGGGGAGCAGCGGCACACGCACGACTTCCTGGTGCTCTTCTACGCGCGGCGGGCCGGCGGTTCGTTCCGGATCGACGAACGGAGCTGGACCGTGACCGATGGTGATCTCTTCGTGCTCGCGCCCGGCCAGGTCCTGTCGTTTCCACAGCGCACCGGGGAGATGGTCGGCGACGGGTGGGTGGCGTTCTTCCCGGCCGACGTGATCCGCACCGGGGCGTACGCCACCTGGCGCTCGCACCCGCTGCTCTTCTCGTTCGCCCGGGGCGCCGACCGGGCGCAGCGGCTGCGGATCCCGGAGCCGGACCGGGACGCCTGGTCGGACCGGTTCGCCGCGCTCGGCGACGAGCTGCGCGGACGGCGGGACGGCTATCGGGACGCCGCGCAGGCCCACCTGACGCTGCTGCTGGTGGCGCTGGCCAGGCTCGCGGCCGCCGCCGACGTCGGTGACGAGCTGCGCGAGGCCGACGAGCCGCTGCTCGCCGCGGTCTTCGACGTGATCGAGCGGCGCTACCACGAGCCGATCTCGCTGGCCGACGTCGCGGCCGAGGTGGCGCTCACCCCGGGACACCTGACCACCGCGGTACGCCGGAAGACCGGCCGGACCGTGCAGCGGTGGCTGGCGGAGCGCCGGATGCAGGAGGCCCGCGTCCTGTTGACCGAGACCGATCTGACGGTGGCGGCGGTCGGGCGGCGGGTCGGCTATCCGGACACGAGCTACTTCATCCGGCGCTTCCGGGCCGATCACCAGGTGACACCGGCACGGTGGCGAGGAACGCCGTCAGCGCGTCGTGGTACGGCCGCAGCGAGCTGATCGAGACGTACTCGGAGGGGCCGTGCTGCCCGTCGCCGTCGGGCCCGAAGATCACCGCGTCGATGCCGAGCGCGGAGTAGAACCGGCCGTCCGCGGCGCCGTGCTTGCGCAGCAGGGTGCCGGGGTAGCCGGCCGCCCGCGCCGCCGCCCGCAGGGCCAGCACCGAGGGGCTCGACGGATCGGCGTGGTGCGGTGCGCCCCTCGCGTCGACGACCACCGCGACGTCCGGCCCGGCGATCTCCGCGAGGCGTTCCGCGGTGACCGGATCGGAGGGTGGGCAGCGGATGTCCAGCCAGGCGGTGGCGTCCGCCGGTACCTGGTTGATCGCGGTGTTCCCGGTCGTGATCCGGGCCACGTTGACCGTGGTCGCCCACGCCTCGGCTGCCGGCACCGGATAGCGCTCCAGCACCCGCCCGATCGCCCCGATCAACGTCACCAGCGCGTTGTCGCCGGTCCACGGGTACGCCGCGTGCGCCGCCCGGCCGGACGCGATCAGCCGGGCGTGGACCAGGCCCTTCGACTCGGTGACCACCCGCAGTCCGCTCTGCTCCCCGATGATCACGAAGTCGCCGCGGACGCCCTGGCCGAGCTGGTGCCCGGTCCCGTCGAAGCCGCCCACCTCCTCGTCGGTGACCAGCTGCAGGGCGATCGGGTACGGCAGTGACCCCGCGACCTCCCGAAAGACCGTGGCGAGCACCACCGCGGCGGCCTTCATGTCGTGGGCGCCGCGCCCGTAGAGCCGGTCGCCGTCGATCACCGGCCGGAACTGCTCATCGGTGCCGGGGACCACGTCGAGGTGCGCGTTGAGGATGACGCGGGGGCGGCCGGGCTGCGCGGAAGCGGTCACCAGAGCACTGGGTTTGCCCCGGGACTCGAAACGGCGTACCCGGAAATCGGTTGTTGAGAAAACGGAGAGCACCATCTCCAGGGCGCGGTGCAGCTCGGCGGGCCGGTCCGCGGTGGAGCGGACGCCGAGCAGCTCCACCACGGTGGCGACGAGGTCCTCCATCAATCGAATCTAACGGGGCAGCTGCTCGCCCGCCTCGATCGAGACCGGCAGCCGGTTCTCGGCCGGCGGCAGCGGGCAGGTGGCGAACTCGGTGTACGCGCAGGGCAGGTTCACCGCCCGGTTGAAGTCGAGCACCACGGTCCCGTCCGCGTCCGGCGCGTCGATGGCGAGGCTCCGGTTCGCGGCGTAGGTGGTGATCCCCGAGGTGGCGTCGGTGAAGAGCGCGAAGAGCGACCCGGTGTGCCCGCCGTTGAAGACGGTCAGCGTGAGCGCCTTCCCGTCCAGCTCGAAGTGGATCCGGCCGGGGGATTCGTAGACGTGTTCGAGGCCCTCGGCTACCGAGCCCACCGTGGTCGGCCGCGGCGTCTCGAACGGCTCGAACCGGCCCCGGACCACGTAGTCCGCGGAGGGCGTGTACGCGGGCGTGCCGAGGTACTTCACCCGGGTCGGGTTCTCCGGGTGACGCGGGCGGACCACGTCGTACCCGCCCCGGCGGGCGACCTCGATCACCGCGTCGCCGTACCCGACGGTGACGTCGCCGCGCTCGGGCAGCGGGCCGAACCGGTGTTCGCCGGTGACTCGTTTTTCATCGATGGTGATAAATTCGTCGGCACCGAGCCCCACGGTGACCCCGTCGGGGCCGGTGCTCCACTCGCCCGGCGCGCCGGGGAGGTGCTGCGGGGTCTCGGTCAGCCAGTGCAGGCCGGTGATGGCGAGGAATCCGTGCCGGCCGGCGCGGCGCTCCTCGTGCGCGGCGTGCCACTGGGCCCACTGCTGTTCGAAGGTGGTCATCCTTCGACCTTAATCCCTATCGGGAGACTGGGATATGGTGGGTGATCGTGACATCTGCTAACTTCGTCGGCAGGTCATGAGTGCCAGCGCACAAGCCCCGGCTTGCTGGCCGGCAACCCTTGCGTTCGCGATGGGGTGCCCCGGGTGAAGACCGGGCCGATGTCGACCGACATCGGCAAGTGCGGACTTGCGGAGGCATGACCATGTCAGCTCTCGACGTCATCGGTGACGACCTGAAGGTCGCCCTTCCCACCGGCGAGCCGGTCCGGTTCGTGCACCTCGACTACGCGGCCTCCGCGCCGTGCGTCGAGGCCGCGGCCGCGGCGGTGGCCGATCTCCTGCCGCGCTACGGCAGTGTCCACCGGGGTGCGGGGGTACGCTCACAGGCCAGCACCCTGGCGTACGAGCTGGCCCGGGACGTGGTCGCGGAGTTCGCCGGCGCCGGTCCCGAGGACCACGTGATCTTCACCCGGAACACCACCGACGCGCTGAACCTGCTGGCCCGCGCGCTGCCCGCCGGGACCACCACGCTGCTCTTCGACGGCGAGCACCACGCCAACCTGCTGCCCTGGCCGAACCCGCGCCGCCTGCCCGCCGAGGGGGATCCGGTCGAGGCGCTGCGCGCGGCGCTGCCCGGCCTGACCGGCCCGGCCGTGCTCACCATCACCGGCGCGAGCAACGTCACCGGCGAGCTGTGGCCGGTCCGGGAGCTCGCCGACCTCGCCCACGCCCACGGCGTCCGCGTGATCGTCGACGCCGCGCAGCTGGCGCCGCACCGGCGGATCTCGCTCACCGAGCTCGGCGCCGACTACATCGCGTTCTCCGGGCACAAGCTCTACGCGCCGTTCGGGGCGGGCGTGCTCGCCGGCCGCGCCGACTGGCTGGACGCGGCCGAGCCCTACCTGCTCGGCGGCGGTGCCAGCGCCTCCGTCGGCGACCTGCCCGGCGACCGGGTCTGGTCCACCGGCCCGGCCCGGCACGAGGGCGGCACCCCGAACCTGCCCGGCGCGGTCGCGCTCGCCGCGGTCTGTACCGCGCTCGCCGAGGCCGACCGGGACGCCCTGCACCGCCACGAGCAGGACCTGCTCGCCCGGCTGCGGGAGGGCCTGAGGAGCGTTCCCGAGGCGGTCGAGGTGAGCATCTTCGGCCCGGACCAGCCGCGGGTCGGCATCGTCTCGCTGGCGCTGCCCGGTCATGACCCGGCGCTCGTCGCCGACCGGCTCGGCAAGGAGCACGGCATCGGCGTCCGGGCCGGCCAGTTCTGCGCGCACCCGCTGGTTCGCCGCCTGACCGGCTCGGCCGTCGCGGGCTCCTGCGGCACCAGCGGCACCGGTCTGCTGCGGGCCAGTTTCGGCCTGGGCAGCCGCGCCGAGGACGTCGACCGGTTCGTGACGGCCCTCGCGGCGGTGCTCCGCTCCTGATCCGCTACCTCCCGGAACCTACGCCCCGGGTGGTTTTCGACCGATCATGCGTACGTGGCGACCTGGCTGAAATGGCTCCGCGACCGGCTACCGACCGGCGGCGGACTGCGCGACGAGGACTGGGCGGTGCGGCACCAGCTGCTCACCGTCCTGCTCGGCGTGGTCGTCGTGGTCGTCACGGTCTTCGGCGCGCTCCAGGGTGACCACAGTGAGGCGCTGCTGCTCACCGACGGGCTCGTGCTGCCCTGCGTGGTCGCCGGTACGCTGCTGAAGAACCGGCGGCTGCGCTCGGTCTTCGTCGCGCTCGGCTTCACCGCGGCCTGCGGCGGGTTCGTCTCACTCTGCAACGGCCTGACCGAGGCGCACTTCACCTTCTTCATCGCGGTCGCCGCGCTCGCCCTCTACCGGGACTGGGCGCCGTTCGGCGCGTTCCTGGTCGCCACCACGCTGCACCACGCGGTCTTCGGCGTGCTGATCAGCGACCACACGTACGACCACCACTCGGCGGTGGCCCACCCGCTGGTCTGGGCGCTGCTGCACGGCGTCGCGGTCTTCGCCGCGGCCGGTTTCCAGATCGTCCAGTGGGGGCTCACCGAGGAGGAGGAGCGCCGCGCCCAGGAGAACCTGGACGAGAGCCAGGCCCAGCTCAGCGTCGCGTTCGACGAGACGCCGGTGCCGATGGCGATGTTCGCGCCGGACGGCCGGATGCTGCGCACCAACCACGCGTACCGGGAGTGGCTGGGTCTCCCCGCCCAGCTGCCGGAGGGCTACACCGTCCAGGACATCCCGCTCACCCCGGTCGGCGCCGAGGACCCGGCGTTCGACCACGCGATCCGCAGCCGCGAGCCGATCACCCAGACCCGGCAGTTCCGGCGCCACGACGACGGCACGCTGATCTGGGTCCAGGTGCACAGCACCCCGCTCTACGACAAGCAGGGCACCCTGCGGTTCGTCTTCGCGCACTGCATCGACGTGACCAGTGCCCGCAACCACGAGGCCGAGCTGCGCCGGCAGATCCGGCACGACGCGCTCACCGGGCTGCTCTCCCGGAAGGCGTTCGAGCACGACCTGGGTGAGATGCTCGGCGGGACGGTCCCGGTCAACGTGATCTACCTGGACGTGGACCGCTTCAAGTCGATCAACGACGGCTCCGGGCACGCGACCGGCGACGACGTGCTGCGCGCGCTCGCCGACCGGCTCACCACGGTGGTCCCGTCGCAGGCGCTGCTCGCCCGCCTCGGCGGCGACGAGTTCGTGGTCGGCCTGCCCGGCCCGGCCGCCACCGGCCTGCGGGTCGGCCGGGAGATCCTCGCCGCGCTCGGCGAGCCGCTGCAGGTCGCCGGCAACCCGCTGCCGATCTCGGTCAGCATGGGCGTCGCCACCGACCACGGCACCGAGCACTCGGACGACGTGGTGCTCGCCGCCGACACCGCCATGTACGTGGCCAAGCGCGCCGGCGGCAACCGGATCGAGGTCTTCACCGACGACATGCGCGTCTCCGTGCACGAGCGGCTCGCCGCCGAGTCCCGGCTGCGGCAGGCGCTCGCCGGCAACCCGCGCTGGACGCTGCCGCTCTGGTTCCAGCCGGTGGTCTCCACCGCCACCGGCCGGATCATCGGCGCCGAGGCGCTGGTCCGGATGCGGACACCGGACGGGCGGATCCTCAGCCCGTACCACTTCATCCCGGCCGCCGAGGAGACCGGCCTGATCGTGCCGCTCGGCGAGCACGTGCTGCGCTCCGCCGTCGACCACCTGCTCTACTGGTCCGGCTCGCTCGGCTACGTGTCGGTCAACGTCAGCCCGCGCCAGCTCGCCGAGGCGGACTTCGTGCCGATGATCGCCGACCTGCTCGCCGCGCACCCCGGCCTGGACCCGTCCCGGCTGGTCCTGGAGATCACCGAGACCGCGCTGCTCGCCTCGACGGTCGACGTCAGCGAGCGCCTGGCCACTCTCAAGAAGCTCGGCGTGCGCATCGCGCTGGACGACTTCGGCACCGGCTACAGTTCACTGACCTGGCTGAAGTCGGTCCCGGCCGACATCGTGAAGCTGGACCGCTCGTTCGTGGCCGGCCTGGCGCACGACGCCCGCAAGTCGTCGATCATCTCGGCGGTGCTCTGGCTGGCCCGGTCGCTGGGCATGTCCACCATCGCCGAGGGCGTCGAGGAGATCGACGACTGGGAGGCGCTGCGGGCCGCCGGGTGCCCGGCCGTGCAGGGGTACTTCTTCAGCGAGCCGCGGCCGCCGGAACAGTTCCAGGAGATGCTGCTGGGCGGTGCGTCCGTCACCTCCTCGGGGTCAGTTCACCTGTTTGAAACCACGGAGGGGGCTCTGGCCGGTTAGAGTCCCGGCATCCTGGACAACGTTGATCCCTTCATCGGCACCGCGGCGACCGACCTGCCTCGCGCACACGGTCTTGCTGCCACGTGGTGGTGGCCCAAGCCGCAGGTGGGTAACACCCACCCGGGCGCGACCTCGCCCCTGGGCATGGTCTCGGCCTGCGCCTACTCCGGCGCCTACCCGACCGGTTACGGCCGGTATGCGAAGAACACCGAGGGTGTGCCCGAGGAGATGTTCGAGCGCATACAGGCGTCCGGCTTCACGCACTTCCAGCAGTCCGGCACCGGCGCGATCCGGAAGTACTACAACTATGTCCGCGTCACGCCGATGGTCCAGCCGCTCGACGACCTCGGCCAGTCGTGGACGCTGCACGACGAGCGCGCCGACGCGGGGTACTACGCCGCGAACCTCGACACCGGGGTGCGCTGCGAGATCACCGTCGGCGAGAAGGTCGCCGTGCACCGGTACACCTTCCCGGACCACCACAGCGCGCGGGTCGTCATCGACCTCTCCTGCGGCGGCCTCGCGATAGACCTCGGGCGCACCGTCCCGCTGCGCGCCCAGGTGGAGAGCATGGGGCACGGCCGGGCCCAGGGCACCGTGGTGATGGAGGGCGTGCCGCTCTCCGTCTACCTGGAGGCGGACACCCCTGGCTGGCGGCAGATGCTCTGGTACGACCGCCGCCTCATCCCGGGCGGCACCCGGCTCGACTTCGACAGCATCCGGCACACCACGCTCCGCCCGTTCGGCATGCTCTTCATGGGCTCGGCCCGTGCCGGGCAGAGCATCGAGGTGCGGATGGGCTTCTCGCTGCGCGGCTGCGAGCAGGCCAAACGGAACCTGGAACGCGAGTGCGGCACGTCGGCGCCGGCCTTCGAGGGCGTCCGCAGCCGCACCCGGCACCGCTGGCGCGAGCACATCGACAAGGTCCAGGTGGACGGCGGCACCCCGGCCCGGCGCACGGTGATGGCGACCTCGCTCTACCACTCGCTGATCAAGCCGTGCTTCGCCGACGACGAGAGCCCGTTCTGGCCCACGTCCGGCCCGTACGCGTTCGACATCTGCACCATGTGGGACATCTACAAGACGCAGATCCCGCTGCTGCAGGCGATCGCCCCGGACCGCGCCACCGACCTGCTCGAGTCGCTGATCCGGGTCTGCGAGGAGGAGGGCAACTTCCCGATCGGCTACCGGATGGCCCGGGGCGCCGACCGGTTCTTCCGGCAGGCGTCGGCGCTGGCGCACACCGCGATCGCCGACGCGCACGCCCTGGACCGGCCCGGCCTGGACTGGGGCTGGGCGCTGGTGCACATGGTCGACGACCTGCGCCGGATGTACGGCGAGGACTTCTTCGAGCACGGCGTGGTGCACCCGATCACGCACACCCTCGATCTCGCGTACGCCCACCACTGCACCTCGAAGCTGGCCCGCGCGCTCAACGACCACCGCCTCGCCGACGACCTGGAACGCCGTTCCCGGCACTGGGTGAACGCCTTCGACCCGGGCACCGGGCTGCTGCGCGACTCGGAGTTCTACGAGGGCGGAAAGTGGAACTACTCGTTCCGGCTGCTGCACGACATGGCGGCCCGGATCGAGACGGCCGGCGGCGACGACGGATTCATCGACAAACTCAACCGCTTCTTCGGGTACGACGCCGAGCCGGTCAAGCAGCCCGGCATCGGACCGCAGCCGGCCGAGATGGCCCTCGGATACGCGCTCAACCGCTTCGAGGGCCTGAACAACGAGCCGGACATGGAGGCACCCTGGGCGTACCACTACGCCGGGCGCCCCGACAAGACGGCCGAGGTCGTGCACGCCGCGCTGACCTGGCAGTTCGGCACCGGCCCGGGCGGTCTGCCGGGCAACGACGACTCCGGCGGCCTCAGCTCCTGGTACGTCTGGGCGTCCCTGGGCCTGTTCCCGGTGGCCGGCCAGAACCTCTTCCTGGTGAATACCCCGGCTTTCGCCCGCTCCGCGCTGCGGGTCGGCGACGAGGAGTTCATCATCGAGACCAGCGGGCACCGCGAGACGCCGATCGGCGTGGACGGCCTCGACCGGGACCCGCCGGCCCAGTACGTCCAGTCCGCCACCCTCAATGGAAAACCCCTGCACGCGGCCCATCTGAGCGCCCGCGACGTGCACCGCGGGGGCCGGCTGCACCTGAAGCTCGGCCCCGAGCCCTCCACCTGGGGACACGGGATCCGCCCGCCGTCCCTCTCCCAACCCCCCTCTCGATAGCTAAGGAAAAGACCATGAGCCGTCCTACCCGGAGACTCGTGATCGTGGTCCGCGCCGACCCGGTGATCTGCGGACACTCGGGCGAGGCCCGTAACCTCGCCGAAGTGGCCCTGACCCGGGGTTTCGACGACGTGCGGCTGCTGACCTGGCCGATCGCCACGCTGCAGGCGGCCGGCCTGCCGCTGAAGCCGCTCGATCGGCTGCTGCCCTACAGCGACGGCATCACCGTGGAACGGCCCGAGGCGGTCGGCGACTACCGCGTCCCGGACGGCCGGCACCTCGCCGGTCTCACCGGGCGCCTGGTCGAACTGCTCGCCGAGGAGATCCCGACGGTCGTGCTCTCCATGTACCTCGTGCCGCACACCCAGGTGGTCAACGACGCCGTCACCGCGGTCAAGGCGGCCGGTTTCGACCCGAAGGTGCACACCATCGCCAAGGCGGTCGGCTCGGACGTCACCAACGTCATCCGGTCCTGCCTGCGTGAGGGCCGGTTCGGTGCGGCGATGACCCTGCTGACCACGTTCCTCGCCAGCGACGAGCTGGTCGCCGTCTCGGAGTACACCAAGGACGAGATCGTGGCGTCCGCCGAGGAGGTCGACGCGCACAGCGGCACCCGCTTCGCGCAGCAGTGCCGGGACCGGGTGACGGTCAGCTACCCGCCGATCGACTCGTCCGCGTTCCTCGGCCTGGACGACGCCGCGGTGGAGGCCGCCCTGGACAAGCGGGGTCTCAAGCGCGGCCGGTACATCCTCTTCCTCTCCCGGGTGGCCCGGGCGAAGGGCATCTACGACCTGGTGATCGCGTACGGCCAGATGCGTGCCCGGGACGAGATGCCGCTGGTCATCGCCGGCAACGGCCCCGCGCTGGAGCACGTGCGGGCGATGGCGAAGGAGGACGACAACATCATCTTCCTCAACGACGTGGACGACGACGAGAAGCCGCTGCTGATGGCGGGGTGTGCGGCGTACGCGCTGCCCACCAAGCCGGAGCCGGACTTCGTCGAGACGTTCGGCATCGCCCTCTCCGAGAAGATGCTGGCCGGCGGCGGCCCGATCGTCACCACCATCACCGGCGGCACCGGCGAGGCGGTGGGCGACACCGCGATCATCGTCGAGGCGGGCGACATCAACGCCCTCGGTGACGCCCTCGACCGGGTCGTCCTCGACATGCCGGAGGAGGAGAAGAGGGCGATGGAGCAGAAGGCGCGCGACTACGCCATGCGCTTCGACCGCGTCGCCGTCTTCGACGACCTCCTCCCCACCAAGGATTGACGCACGCTCTCCGGGCAGGTCACCCCCCTGCCCGGAGACCTTCTTCCTTTTCCGGTACGCCCACCGCGCTCACGACACGGTCCACAACTCCACGTCGTCGCCGTCCGTGGCCACCACGTATCTCGCATCGTTGTCACGCACCGCGAGCGCCGCTACCCGGCTGAGCCGGCTCGACGTGACGTGCAGCGACTCCGTCACGGCCCCGGCCGGATGGAACCGCAGGGTCCCCTCGTTGCTGCCGGTGACGACGACCGACTGGTCGGGAGAGACCGCGATCGCGCTGATCCCGGCGTCGCCGTGCAGTGTTCTCACGGTCCGCGGCAGCCGGGTGTCGCCGTAGGACACGACCGACTCGTCGGGGACCCTCCGGGCGGCGACCCCGGAGCTCCCGACCATGGTGACCACCGGTGACGGGTTCTTGTCCGTCGGCGATGCCGCGGGACCGAGGCGTTCCGCCGTCGCCCCTGCGGGCAGCACGGAGATCCCTCCGAAGGCGTCGGCCGCGGCGAGCCGGGCGTCGCCATCGCCGAAGGAGAGGCTGTCGATCTCCCGGTCGACGTCCCACCGGGACAGCGTCCTACCGATACGATCCAGCAGCCGGACGGCGTGGGGCGACCGCGTAGCCGAACGGTGATAGTCGTTCGTGACGGCGATCGCGAGGCGTTCGCCATCGGGCGACACCGCCACCGCGGTGATCGCATCGAGGTCGTCGGGCAGGACGATCGGCGCACGCGGCACGCCCTTCGCCGCGTCGAGATCGAGATCCCAGACATCGACCCTTCGCCCCTCACCCAGGGCGAGCACGGTGCCGTCCCGGTTCAGGGACACCGTCTGGTCCGGCGCCCAGCTCCGGGGCCGGTCGAGCCGGATGACCAGGGCGGTGGCCGGCTGGTGGAGCACGGTCACGGTGGCGCCCAGCATCGCCGCCGCCGCGACGCCCGCCACGGCGATCCGCAGGCGCCGCCGCCTGGCGAGGGCCTCCTCGTCCGGTGGTGGCGTGGCCTCGGCGGGTCGCCCGGCGAGCCGCTCCTGGAGGCGTACGTGCCGGAACTGGTACATGCCGCCGGACTCGCGGAGCAGGCCGCGGTCCCGCGCGTAGGCCAGGAAGCGGGGCAGATCCCAGGGCAGCTGGCGTCGCAGGGCCAGCACGAGGCGCACCGCGAGATACCGGGGCCAGGCGTGCGTGAGGAGCACCAGCAGCCCGATCGTGATCGCCGGGAACACGAAGACGTACCCCCAGGCCAGGTTGTCCTCCGCCGACGAGAAGTCGGACCAGCCGAAGGCCGGGGTGGCCAGGCCGTCGGGTTCCGGTTCGCCGGAGAGCCAGCGCAGGAGCGCGCTCCCGCCCCCGGCGCTGAGCGTGGCCGCGGCGAAGACCACCGGCAGGAGCCCGGTGGCGATGACCCCCGCGGTGGCGGCCGCTCCCCGCAACGCCGATCCGCGGTCGTCCCGGAGGAAACGTGCCGGGCTCGGCTTCTCGGAGAGCTCGGACGGCGCGCTCAGCACGGCGTCGCACCCGACGGCGAGGCCGAGCAGCACGCTGACACCCAGGACCATCGCGATCGCACTGATGAAGGTCTGGCCCATGCCGAAGTCCCAGTCGTCGAAGACGGTCACCGCCACGGCCCAGCCGATGAATCCCGGCACCGCGGGGATGGCGGCCACCATGAGACCGGCCGCGATGCCGCCCCGGAACCGGGGCAGGCTGCCGCGGAGCGAGGACGGTGACCGGCCGGGTGGCCGGGCCGGCGCGGCGTACCAGGTCAGCATGGCCAGCACGGCGAAGCCGCCACCGAAGCAGGCGCCGATGCCGAGGACCAGGTCCTGGGGGAAGGCTCTCGGGGCGAGCGCCGCCGCGAGGCCGCCGTAGGCGAGCGTCACGGCCAGCAGGGCCGTGCCCGCGACGAGGGTGATGACCGGGATCGCCCAGCGGCTCAGCAGACGTTCGCTCAGCCGCCACCAGGCGATGTCCCGCTCCCGGTGCCGGTGCAGGTACTCGGCGAGGAAGACCAGCCAGCGCTCCACCTGCTCCGCGTCCCACGGCGAGGCGGCGACCGCGGGCTGCCACGGGCGGCGGCGGTCGTCGCGGAATTCGGCCGCCACCACCCGGTCGAGGAGGTGGTCCTCGGCGTCGTGCCGGCAGGTGATGGCGCCGGTGTCCAGCAGTGGGGACGGATCGCCGTCCGGCCCGCCGTGGACGGTGCTCGCCATCGCGATCATCAACGGCGTCCGCAGCGCCTCGGCCAGCGCGCCCTTCTGTTCCAGAGCGTCGTAGACCTTCTCCCAGACGTCGCTCGCCGAGGTGTTCGCCGTGCGCAGGTAGCCAATGGCGTCGACGGCACTGACCGGGGAGACCTCGATCACCGGCGCCTCGTGCAGGGCCGGCGCACCACCCCGGATGGTGTCCTCGTACTCGACCGCGCGGCAGGTCACCACGACCCGCCCGGCGGGCCCCACGGTGTGGATGATCGCGTGCACGGCGCTGCGCCGGGCCGCCTCCGGGATCTCGTCGAGCCCGTCCACGATCGGCAGCAGCAGCCCGGCCCGGAGCAGGTCGCGCGGCGCCTCCGGGGTGTCGCCGAAGTAGGAGAGGGCCAGCGACCGGACGATCCAGTCCTCCATGGTCTCCGAGATCGGGTCCCAGGAGGAGGCGGAGAGCAGCACCGGCACCGGGTCCTCCGCGGTGGGCGGCGGCGCGCCGTCCCAGAACCGTGACTCGGGCAGCAGGCCGACGGCGAGCAGCATCGCCAGGACGGTCTTGCCCGACCCCGGTTCGCCGAGCATGATCAGCCGCCCGCTGCCGATGTCGCGATACACCGCCGCCAGTGAGGCGGCAGCCTCGTCGAAGCGCCCGGCCAGCCGCCCGGACGGCGACCGCAGCCGGTGGCCCGCGCCGGCGCCCACCTCCCTGGCGGTGACCGTCCACTCCAGGGGCAGGACCGGGGCCCGCGTCTGCTCGTTGCGCAGCCAGCGGGCCTCCGCCTCGCCGATCCACTGGGCGCGGACGTCGCGGGCGAGGCGGCGGGCCAGGCCGGTCGTGTCCTTGGGCGCCGGCTCCACAGGGAAGGCCTGGACGACCGCGACGGCGAGCGCGGCCAGCGCCGCGAGCAGGCCGACGACACTGGCCACGGCGGCGGAGCTGTCCAGATCGGTGAACGGCACCCAGGCCAGGAACCCGGCGAAGGAGACGGCGAGGGAGTAGAGGGCCACCCTGCGCAGCAGGACTCGGCGTTGGGGCACTCCGGGATGGTCCTCGGACTACCCGGCGTCCCGCATCTGCCGCGCGTCGCTTGTCACCCGGTCGGCGCGAAGTTGGCAGCCCGCTCAGAGCGTCGGCAGCAGGGTGTCGAGCTTGGCGTAGCCCTGGTTCACGCCGGTCGCCATGCCGCCGTGCAGCCAGGCGTCGCGGTCGGTGAAGCTCTCCACCAGGGACCGGGCGTGCAGCCGGGTGCGGCCGCCGCCGAGGTCCGTGAAGGTCGTCGTGCCGAGCGCGACGCCGTCGGGCTGGCCGTCGAAGGTGAACGTCTGCACGATCCGGTCCGGGCGCACCTCGTGGAAGCAGCCGTGGAACCCGTACGCCTCGTCGCCGCGCCGGTGCACGTAGCGCCAGCGCCCGCCGGTCCGGGCGTCCCACTCCAGGATCTCCGCGGCGACCGAGTCGGGACCGATCCACCGGGCGAACACCGCCGGGTCGGTGTGCGCGCGGAACAGCTGTTCGGGTGTGGCCGTGAAGTCCCGGACGATCCGGATGATCGGCACGTCCGGGTCCGCGGTGATCGTCGCCTCGCTCATCTCTCCAGCCTCCGATACCGGCCCGCTTCGCGGCGACCGCTTGGTGGAAAGTACCGCTGCCGTGTGAGATGGATCGATGAGTGTGTACGGGGAGGCCGAGCGCATGGTGCGCCGGATGTGTGAGGCGGCGTCCGCCGGGGACCTCACGGCCATCGACGAGCTGTTCGCCGCGGATCTCTACAGTCATCCGCTCGGCGCCTGGGGCCTGGACGCGATCCGGGACGTCTGGTCGCGCACCCACGCCCGCTATCCGCAGCTGCGGATCACCCCGGAGGAGATCCTCGCGACCGGGGACCGGGTCGCGGTGCGGGCCAGCGTACGGACGTCCCCGGACGCCGAG
Source organism: Actinoplanes sp. NPDC051851 (assembly GCF_040681165.1). Taxonomy (NCBI): domain Bacteria; kingdom Bacillati; phylum Actinomycetota; class Actinomycetes; order Micromonosporales; family Micromonosporaceae; genus Actinoplanes; species Actinoplanes sp. NPDC051851. Next base: position 19,099 of record NZ_JBFAYF010000044.1, read on the forward strand.
CCGGCCACCCTGATGGAGTTCTGGCGCCTGCGCGACGGCCGGATCGCCGAGCTCTGGGGCCTCAGCACACTGCGCTGACCCTGGCTCCGGCGGCCCAGCGCACTGCGCTGACCTTGGCTCCGCCGGCCCATCACGCTGTGCTGACCCTGCGTGATGGTGACCGGGCGGTATGTGTTGTGACGGGTGTCACGACGTCGGTGTTCCGGCAGCACCGGGCGTTGCGAGCCGCCACGCTGTCCTCGACCACGCATCGTCCGGCATGACTATGCGTCAAAATATCGCCCGGCGTCCGCGATCGCGGGCCCGGACAACCCTCACGAGGACCGAGGTTCGGTGCCGAGTTCTGACGACGACCAGCGGCCGGTGTCCCGGGCGGGCCGGCTGCGGCTCACCCGGATGCCGTCCCTGCCACCGGGCGGCACGGGCCGCCCGACCATGGACCGCCTGACCGCCCCGCCCGCCCCGCCCGCGGCGCCCGCGCTCCCGGCCGCGCCCTCCTCACCCACCCCGCCCCACCTGCCCGTTCGGCCCGCCGCGCCGCCGGCGCCCGCCGTCCCCGCCACGCGGCGCCCCCGCTGGATCCTTGCCCTGGCCCTCGTGCTGGTCGCCGGGGCCGGCGCCGCCGTCGCCCAGCGCCTGACCGCCGCCCCCGAGCCGGCCGGCGCGGTGGCCACGCCGCCGCCCGAGCCCGACTACTCGTGGACGCCCCCGGTCCTCGACGAGAGCACGGCCCCGCCGCCGGCCGCGGTCTCGCCGCCCACCGTCGCCCCGTCGTCACCGGCCCCGTCCGCGACCACGTCGCCCACGCCGGACGGCCGCGCCAACCCCTCCGGCGCCAACCTGGCCCTGCGCTCCACGGCCACCGCCTCGGGCGTCGAGGGCGACCCCTGGCTCCCGCGGTACGCCGTCGACGGCGACACGACCACCCGCTGGTCCAGCGCTTTCACCGACCCGGGCTGGATCAGCCTCGACCTCGGCGCCCGCTGGCAGGTGACCACTGTCACGCTGGTGTGGGAACGTTCCTATGGTGTCGCCTACCGCGTCGACACCTCCACCGACGGCAGGGCGTGGAAGACCCTCTGGTCCACCACGGCGGGCACCGGCGGCACCGTGAAGATCCCGGCCCGCGACACGGTCGCCCGCTACGTCCGCATGTACGGCACGAAGCGCGTCAGCGAGTACGGCTACAGCCTCCTGGAGTTCCAGGTCCGCTGACCCGGCCCGGCGGGGCGGCCTCGCGCCCCGCCGGCGCGCGATCAGCGGAGCGGTTTCTCGTAGATCCGGTAGTCGACCGGCGTCGCCAGCATCGGCGCGAGCTGCGGGTACTCCTCCTCGAACTGCCCGGTCCGCTGCACCGCGTAGCCCATCCGGGTGTACCAGCCGTGCAGGAACTCCTTCGAGTCCAGGGTGAACTCCCGCGGCACCAGCAGCTCCAGGCGCATCGTCCGGTCGCCCCGGGCCCGGCACGCCGACTCGGCCCAGCGCACCAGGTCGCGCCCGATGCCCTGGCCACGGCGGCGCGGGTCGGCGGCGAGCATCGCGATCTCGCCGGTGTGCGCGTCGATCTGGTGCACCCGGACCACCCCGGCGAGCTCCCCGTCGAGCATGTCCACGACGAGTTCGCCGAGGTGCGCCAGCACGGTGACCTCACCCACGGTGGTCCGGGCGGCCCCGGCCTGCCAGAGCCCCTCCTCGGACTCCGCGTAGACCTGATTGACCATTTCGGTGACCGCGGTGAGGAGCGCGGTGTCGTCGTCGGCGAGCAAGGAAATCATGTCCCTGCCTACGCATCCGGAGGCCGTCCGGTTCGCCCGCCGCGACACGGTGATCGCTACTTCTGAAGACCGGTCAGGAGATCTTTCAGTACGGCCGTCAGATCGGCGGTGTGGGCGCTCAGCTGATTCTCCGACGTCACGGCGCCCGCCGGGACGAGCGCGGTCACCGTGGCGTTCCCCGACCAGGTGATCGCGTGCAGCTTCCCGCCGTCGGCGTAGATCACGCCGCCCTCGCCCACGCCGGTCAGGTCCGCGGCCGGCTGACCTCGCAGCTGCGCCTCGGTCTTCTCGGTGTTCGCGGCCTCGGCGGGCGGCTCGTCGCCCTCGTCCTTGCCGATCAGGTAGCTCGCGGTCAGCTCGTCCCCGTACGTGCAGGTCGCCGTGTAGAGCGTGGGCGTGTCGATCTCCAGCGACGCGTCGAAGACGCCCTTCCCCTCCCCGGTCAGCGCGGGGCAGGTCCCGCCGATGTCCGTCCAGGTCCCGCCCGCCGCCGCGGCCGCTCCCGGACTCTCCTCGCCACCGCTCTCCCCGCAGCCACCCAGCAACGCCACGACCAGTGCCGCCGTGATCCAACGATGTGCGCGCATCTTTCTCTGTCCCCCCGGTCAATACAAGATCGACAGAATGCTCGCATGTGACAGCGGTGCGTCGCGGTCCTGAACGATGCGTCAGTGATCACAGGAACGGTAGCGGCGACCGGTCGGCGAACTGCAGCTTGCCGGGGTTGGCGACATTGTGGAGCGCGACGATCCGGCCGTCCTCGCCGATCTCCGCGGTCAGCGTCGCCAGCACCCGTCCCGCTCCGCGGAACACCAGGCCCGGCACGCCGTTCAGCTCGACGACCGCCGCCGTCATGTCGGCCGGGTCGACCCCCTCGTACGCCCGCTTGCCGACCCCGGCGAACCAGGCGGCGACCCGCTCCGCGCCGACCACCGGGCGCATCGCCTGCCGGACCCGGCCCCCGCCGTCGGTCCAGAGCGCGACGTCCGGCGCGAGCACCTCCATCAGCGTGTTGATGTCCCCGCCGGACGCCGCCGCGAAGAACCGCTCGGTCACCGCCCGCTGCCGGGCCCGGTCCACCGGGAACCGCGGCCGCCGTGCCCGCACGTGCCCGCGCGCCCGGTGCGCCGTCTGCCGCACGCTCTCCGCCGTCCGGTCCACCGCCGCGGCGATCTCCTCGTACCCGAAGCCGAACGCCTCCCGCAGCACGAACACCGCCCGCTCCAGCGGCGTCAGCGTCTCCAGCACCAGCAGCAGCGCCGGCGTCACGTCCACCTCGGGCGCGCTGGTCGGCACCGGCTCCGGCAGCCACGGCCCGGTGTACGCCTCGCGCCGCGCCGCCCGGAGCCGGTCCATCGCCGTGTTGGTGACGATCCGGACCAGGTACGCCCGTGGGTCGTCCACCCTCGACCGGTCGCCCGCCGACCACTTCAGCCAGGTGTCCTGCACCGCGTCCTCGGCATCCGCCGCACTGCCCATAATCCGGTAGGCGACCGCGAACAGCAGCCCTCGATGTTGATCGAAGTCGGTCACCGGTCCGCCCGGTGGCGTCGCTCCATCCGGCGGCGTCGCCCGGTCCGGTGTCACCGTCGCCATCCCAGCGTCGCGTGGCGCGGGAAGCGCAGGGTGCGCCGGAAGGTCTGCCACGGCGACGCGGTCACCGTCTCCTTGTACCAGACCGCCGCGCGCCCGGTGAGGTACCCGCGCGCCGGGGAGTCGTCGGCGCGGGTGAACTGGACGACCGCGTCGTCCCGGCCCAGGCTCACCGGCGCGTGGACGTAGCCGAACCGGAACGGCCTCGGCGCGCGTCCGTTCAGCTCCCGGACGATCTGGGTGGCGGCGTGCACCCCGGTCGGCATCCCGCTCTGGCAGGTCCCGTGCAGCACCCCGTGACGCTGGGTCACGGCTGCCGCGTCGCCCACGGCGTACACGAAAGAATGCGAAACGGAGCGTAAGCAAGCGTCGGTGACGATGCGTCCCTGGTCATCGGCCGTGAGGCCGGCCTCGGCCGCCAGTGCCGGGGCGCGCACGCCCCCGGTCCAGATCACGAGATCAGCGGGAATGCTCTCACCGCCGGCGATCACGATCCCGTCGGGTCGGATCTGGGTGATCTCCACGCCGGAGCGGACCGCGACGCCGAGTCGCCGCAGGGCCCGGTCCAGGTGTGCCTTCGCGCCCGGTCGCATCCGGCTGCCGGGCGCCTCCCGCCCGGCCAGCGTCACGCCCAGCCCCGGGTACTGCCCGGCGATCTCGGCGGCGGTCTCCAGCCCGGTCAGCCCGCTCCCGCAGACCACCAACCGGCCGTCGCGCATCCCGGCCAGGCGGCTCGCGATGAGCGTCGCCTCGCCGATCCCGTACGCGTGCTCCCGCGCTCCCGGGACGGCATCCGGATCGGTGACGCTGCCGAGCGCGTAGATCAGCGTGTCGAAGCCGATCTCCCGCTCGTCGTCGATCCGCACGACCCGGCCACCCAGATCGATCCCGGTCACCCAGCCCCGCTCGAAGGCGATCCCGCTGCCCCTGACCAGCTCGGGTATCCGCAACTCCGCCAGCCGCTGCCCGGACGCCGCCTGGTGCAGCCGTAGCCGCTCGGCGAACCGATCGCTCGCGGTGACCAGCGTGATCGCCACGTCCCGCCGCCGCCTGGTCCGCCCGGCCAGCCCGGCCGCCGCGATCATCCCGGCGTAGCCCGCTCCGAGCACCACGATCCTGCGCATCGCCCCGCTCCTCCCGTCGTCACCGCGTTCGTTCCGCGCGTTCTTTCCGTGCAGGTGACGACGGGGCCGGCGGCGTTCGTGATGCGCTGTGACGCGCGCCACACTCGGCGGTCTACGTGAGCAGGCGGGAGTCGGCGTGTAGCGATGCCGGGAGCTCGATGGTGATCCACTCGTTGTTGTCGGCGGTGCCCTCGGCGCGGCCGCTGGAGAACGGGAAGTTGTTGTCGTTCAGGACCGCGAGGTGGGTCTGGTCGAGGATCGCCACGTCCTCGATGGTCTGGAACGGGAAGGTGAACGTGGTGCCGAAGCCGCCCAGCCTCTTCGGGTTGGCGATGTTCATCAGGTCGACCAGCAGCGTCTTGTCGAGCAGGCCGTCGCCGTTGCGGTCGCGCTTGTCGGTCAGGTAGAGGCGCTTGAACACGGCCGTCGAACCCTGGCCGCCGTCGCGCTCGATCACCAGGAAACGGTTGTCGTCGACCGCGATGGCGTCACCGATCGCGTTGCTCGCCGACTCCAGGCGGTAGGTGTACCGCTTGCCGGTGTACGCCCCGGCCCGGGTGTCGAACTCGTTCAGCCGGAGCTGTCCCGCGACGTCGCCGTTGACGGTGCCCTCGAGGAGCCCGTACAGGAAACGGCCGTTCGGAGAGGTGGCCAGACCCTCGAAGCCCTTGCTGCTGGTGGTGGTGGCGGTGGCCCCGGTGCGCTTCGCGGTCTCCGGGGCGACCACGCCATCCAGCGGCACCGGCGTGGCGAGCATCCGCCCGGCCCGGTCGAAGTGCAGCAGGTACGGCCCGAACTCCTCCCCGATCCAGTACGACCCGTCCGCCGCCTTCACGATCGACTCGGGGTCGAAGTCCGCCCCGGTCAGGACGCGGTCGGCCCGGGTCAGCGGCCAGGGCACGTACCCGTGCGGATCGGTCAGGTTGATCCCGCCGAGCACGTCCACCTGGCTGTCCGCGAAGCTCGGCGCGAGCCGCTGGACGCGGAGCAGGAAGTCCGCCGAGTTCGCCTGGTTGCCGTACCCGTTGTCGGAGAGGACGCCGTACGTCCCGTCCCCGTTGTCCACGATGCCGGAGAAACCCTGCACCGGCTGGTCGGCGAAGGGCGCGGTGAACCCGTGCAGGTCCCCGGTGGCCGCCGTGCCGGACCCCTCGCTGCCCGGGACGAAGCTGCCCGCGGGCAGCGAGGCCCAGCCGGTCAGGGTCGGCGTGGTGACGTGGGCGTGCGAGCCGGCGTTGGCGTTACCGGCGAGGGCGAGTGTGAGGACCAGCGCGCCGGCGCCGGCCAGCGAGCGATTGATGATCTTTCCCATGTGACCGGACACTAGGCATCGATGATGAACCGGTGTCGACCTCGCGATGGACGACCGTACTCCGTCAGTCGATGCCTTCGATGATGCGGAAGTCGCGCTCGGCGCCGTCGGCGAGGGCGGCCAGCGCCTCCTGGTAGGCCGCGCTCTCGTGCACGGCGACGGCCTGCTCGAAGCTGTCGAACTCGATCAGGACGGTGCGCTCGGCGACACCGGCGTCGTGCGCCACGACCCGGCTGCCTCGGGAGAGGACCCGGCCGCCCCCGGCCGTGACGGCCGGACCGGCCAGCGTGTTGTAGGCGGCCAGCTTCCCGGGGTCCGCGATGGTGCGGTACGCGCTGACCCAGTAGCCCTTGGGCATGGAACCTCCAGTGGTGAACGGGTACATCTGACTCACGACCGACGACGGGCGAGAACGAGGCTCGCCACCGTCGTGATCGCCATGGCGACGACACCGGTCAGCGCCGCCGTGGTGTAGGCGCGGTCGTCGGGGAGGAGACGGCCGGGTGCGGTGCCTGCGGCGAGGATCAGCCCGCCGACGGCGCTGCCCAGGGAGTACCCGACGCTGCGGACGACATAGTTGAAGCTCATCGCGCTCGACGTCTCGCTCCTGGGCGTGACGGCCAGGATGACGCCGGGCATCGCGGCCGAGAAACCGCCGACGCCGAGACCGAGCACGCCCATCGCCACGAAGAGTTCGGCCAGGCCCGACCGGGCCGCCGCGAACAGGACGAACCCGCCGCCGACCACGACGGCGCTGCCGGCCAGCAGCAGGGGGCCGGGGATCCGCTGCTGAGCCCGCGGCGTGAGCTTGCCGGCGGCGAACCCGAGTACCGAGAACGGGATGAGGACCAGCCCGGCGACGAAGGTGGTCAACCCGAAGCCGTAGCCGGCGCCGTGCGGGGTCTGCGCGTACCGGGTGATGAGGGTGAGCAGGAGGTACATGCCGATCCCGCCGACGAACATGGCGAGGTTCGCCCCGGCGACCGCCGGGTGCCGTACCGCCCGCACGTCGATCAGGGGCGCCGGGCTGCGCAGCTCGATGACGGTCCAGACGGCGAGCAGCGCCACCGCGGCGACGGCGAGGCCCGCGGCCGCGGCGGGGTGCCCGCTCCACAGGCTCCGTTCGCCGGCCAGGAACAGCACCAGGAGCAGCGCGGCGGCCAGGACGACCGCGCCCGGCACGTCCACCCGGGCAGAGCGGCCCTCGGGGGCGTCGGGCACGGAGCGCCATGCGGTCAGGAGGGCGGCGGCGGTGACGACCAGGCCGAAGCCGTACGCGGCGCGGACCCCGCCGAGCCCGGCGAGCAGCGCGGCCAGCGGGTAGCCGACGCCGGCCCCGATGATCGAGACCACCGAGATCAGGGCGATCACGGCCGCGCCGCGCTCCTCGGGGAGGTGGTCCCGGGCCACGCCCATCATCAGCGCCGTCAGCCCGAGCCCGACGCCCTGGGCCGCCCGGCCGGCCAGCAGCCACGCGAACGGCAGCGGCAGCACGGTGAGCGCGCTGCCCGCGACGACGACCGCCAGCGTGGCGAGGATGGTGACCCGCCGGTGCGGACCGGCGCCGAGCCGTCCCAGGACCGGTGTGGCGACGGCGCCGCTGAACAGCGCGACGGTCAGCGTCCACTGCGCGCTGCCGAGCGACACGTGGAACGAGGTCGCCACGCTGGTGATGAGCGGCGTCCCGAGGCTGGCGACCGCGGCCACGACCAGAGCGATGAAGACCAGGGCGGGGACGAGCAGCCGCGTCTGCACCCCGTTCATCGCTTCGGCCCGTCGCGGTCCTGGTTCTCCAGCTCCGCCAGATGCCGCAGCGCCGGAAGGGCCGCCATCAGCGCCGCGATCTCGTCGCCGGTGAGCTCGCCGATCAACCGCTCGAACGCCTGGACGCCCGCCTGGTGCCGCGTCCGCACATAGGCGGCGCCGGCCTCGGTCAGGGAGACCAGCGTGACCCGCTTGTCGGACGGGTTGCCCTGCCGCTCGACCAGGCCGGACTCCTCCATCACCCGGACCAGGGTGGTCATCGCGGGCTGGGTGACGCCCTCGACCGCGGCCAGGTCGGTGATCCGCCGCGGCCCGGTCCGGTCCAGGGTGGCCAGGGTGGCGGCGGAGGTCAGGCTCATGTCCCGGGGCAGCCGCCGCGCGGCCCTGGTGGCCAGCCCGTAGAGGGCCGCCCCGATGTCAGCGCCCGCAGCATCGTCTCGACGACTCACGCCCGAAGCATAGCATTTTTATATTTAAATTCTATGGAAGTGACGGTCTCACGGACGCGCGGCGGCGCGGTCCAGCACGTCGTCGGCCGGGCAGCGGTTGCGGTACACGTACGTGTCCGCGAAATCGGCCACCGCGTCGCGCAGTGCCCGGTCGGCGCCGTGCCGCGCGAGCGCGCCGTAGGCCGCCAGGAAGCAGGCCCGGGCCGCGGCGGCGAGGACCGGGTCGGTGAGGCCGTCCCGTGCCGCGCGCTCCCACAGGCCGCGCTCGCCGACCAGGTGCGCGGTCGCCGCGTACGCCTCCGCGGCCGCCGGCGGGTCGTCGAGCAGCACGGTGGCGACGGTCGCCGGGACCCGCCAGTTCTGCCCGGCCTGCCGGTCGGCGACGTCGAGCTCCAGGTGGCCGCGCGCGGCGACCGGCGGGCGCAGGGCGGTGAGGTGCCGCTGCAGGTCGGCCTCGGTGATCCGGTTGCCGGCCCGGAGCCGCTCGCGCAGGGTGCGCCCGGTCACGGTCGGTGCCTCCATGACGTACGCCGTCCAGGCCGTACGCGGATCGACCCCGATCCGGCCCTCGCTGGTCGGCAGCACCGGGAGGTCCCGCCGCAGGGCCTGTCGCACGCTGCGCCAGCCGGTCGGGCGGCCGTGCCGCAGCGGAGCGTTCGCGAACGCGGCGGCCAGCACCGGTGCCAGGGTGTGCGCGAGAGCCCAGCGCTGCTGGAGTCCGAGGATGCCGCCGCCCTCGAGGCCCGCCTCCAGGCCGACCCGGATGCCGGCGGTCGCGGTGCCGAGCGCGTGCGCGGGGCCCTCCGGGTGCACGGTGTCGGTGGCGTGCGGCAGGACGGTCAGCCCGTGCTGCTCGACGACGCGCTGGGAGGCGGCCAGGTCGTCCTGCATCCGGCGCAGCGCCACCTCGAGGCCGGGGGAGGGCGGCCCGCTGACCACCATGACCCGGGGCGAGCGGGCGTCCAGGAATCCGTGGCGCAGGGACCGGCGGCCGGTGGGCGCGCAGGCCGGGTCGAGCAGCAGGTCGACGGCGATTCCCACGAAGCCGGGCACCGCCGGCGCGAACGCGCTCGCGGCGATGAGTTCCTCGGCGGCCCGCTCGGTCAGGAAGGTCACTGCTGCCTCCGAATGCTCGTGTCGCGGTTCCTCCTGCCGCGAGGGCCCACCATAGCATTCCTATCTGAGGGATAGGAATAGCCGGTCACGGCGCCGGCGAATGGCGCCGAGGGCCCGCCCGGCGCCCGCCGGTCGGCGCCGGGAACCTACCGGATCGCACCGTAAAGCACCCTGCCGGGTCACCGATATCGAGATAGGTTCCTAGGATGCCCTAGGGGGCGTCATCGGGGGAACTGCTGATATCCCCGGGGTTCACGGGGTCCTACGGTCGGAGCATGACATCGAATCCGGTCACCGTCCGGTGGTCGGCCCTCGCCGGCCCGGTCCTGCTGCTGTTCTACGGTGTCCTCCGCCTGCTCGGTGGCGTGTTCACGAACCTCGGCCACCTGGCCTTCCTCGTCGGCCTCCTGGTCTTCGCGCTGCTGGTCACCGGCCTGCGCGCCCTGGTCCCGCCCGGTTCCCGCCGGCTCGCCACGATCGCCGCCGGCGCCGCGCTCGCCGGGCTCGCCCTGCTCTGCGCCGCGATCCTCGCCGACCTCCCGTTCGACCTGCGGGAGACGCCGGGCGTACCCGAAACGGCGGGTTTGACTCTCTTCCCGGTGGGTGCGCTGACGCTCTTCGGGCTGCTGGTCGCCGCCCGCCGTCTGCCCGCCTGGACGCCGCTGCTCTTCGGCGCCGGCATCGCCCTGAGCCTGCTGGAGCTCGCCCTGCTCCCAGCCGGCGCCCTGCTCATCCTGCTCGCCCTCGGCCCGCTGCGCCGCCACACGCCCGAGCCCGCCCTACGCCCGCGGCTGGCGAGCGGCCTCCGCTGACCCGGTCGATTCTGTCCCGCCCGGGCCGCCGGATCGTCGGCCCGGGTTCGATCGTGGCCCGGCCGGCGTGCCCCGCGGGCGGTTAGCCGGCGATCCGGAGTGCCTCAGGCCGGTCGGCTGGCGATCCGGAGTGCCTCAGGCCGGTCGGCTGGCGTTCCGGGGTGTCGCGGGCGCTCCGAGAGACCCCGGAACACCAGCCACGCGGGGAAAGCTGGCGCCCAGGGGTCACTCAAGCCCGCCGAGACACCCGTGACCACCAGCCACGGGGATCGTCCCCGCAGTCGATCATGAAAGGTCGATCAAGCCGGGCCACACCGGGCCCACCCCGGACCGTGACCGAGAACGCCCACCCCGCCGGCATCGACCAGCGGAGTCGCCGCGGAGGGGAAGCGAGCGGGATGCACTGAAAACGCACGTCGATCGGGGTATTGAAACGTAAAACCCGACTGCAACGGCCGGGTTCCGCTAGTCGCCGTCGCCCGTGCCGATCTGACCTTTCGTACGGGTCGGAACGGCGAAAGGCGAAGAGATGGGTGCGATCCGGGCACGGGTAGCCGCGTGGCGGCCCCGCCCCTGGGTGACGGCGCTGCTCGCCACCACCCTGGCCGTGCTCTCCGGGCTGGCGCTGCTGGACGCCGGACGGCACGCCCGCATCGTCGACGAGCTCTCCGCGGTCGGGAGTCAGGTCACGGCGTACCAGGAGGCGGCCTATCTCTCGGCGACCGAGCTGTCGCTGATCCAGGCGTCGCTCGCCGAGCCGTACGGTATCGAGCGGGCCCGGCTGCTGGGCGCGGACCGGCAGACGTACGAGGCGATGCGGGCGATCGCCGAGACGGAGGCGGAGTTCGCGATGCAGGCCGGGCTGATCGCGGTACGGCAGCTGAACCTGCGCCCGCAGATCGAGAACTTCCTCGGCCAGCTGGACCGGGGCGACCGCGACGCCGCCCGGGTGACGCTGGCGACGATGCTGGAGCCGGCGTACGGGCGGATCGCCGAGCGCCTCGGTGCGATGAAGAACGTCTACCTGGCCCGCTACCGGGACCGGTTGGCGTCGGCGGAGCACGACTCGGCGGGGCTGCTGCGGGCGAGCCTGACCACCTTCGGGCTGAGCCTGGTGGTGCTGGCCCTCTTCGGCTGGTCGTCGCGGGCGTACCGGCACGCGGTGGAGCGCCTGGCCGCCACCGACGTGCTGACCGGGCTGCCGAACCGGACGGCGTTCACCGCCCACGTGCAGCGTGCGCTGACCGCTGGTCCGGCGCCCTCGGTGCTGATCGTCAACATCGACGGCTTCCGGTACGTCAACGACCAGCTCGGCCCGCGCGTCGGTGACCTGCTGCTCTCCGAGGCCGGTCGCCGGCTGGCCGCCTCGGTCCGCTCCACCGACGTGGTCTCCCGTCTCGGCGGGGACGACTTCGCGGTGCTGCTGCTCGACAGCGACCCGGCGGCCGCCCCGGAGATCGCCGCCCGGCTGCACGCCGCGTTCGACGAGTCGTTCCTGCTGGACGACGTCACCGTGGACCTCGAGGTCAGCGTGGGCGCGGCCACGGCGGGCCCGGACGACGACCTGAGCACGCTGCTCGGGCACGCCGACACCGCGATGCGGGAGGCCAAGGAGCATCGGGAGGGTTTCCGGGCGTACGTCGGAAAGGGCCAGGACGGTGACGCCCGGCTGACCCTGCTCGGCGACCTCCGCCGCGGGATGGACGACCCGGACCAGCTGACGCTGCACTACCAGCCGAAGATCGCCCTGGCGACCGGCGAGATGATCGGCGTCGAGGCCCTCGCGCGCTGGACGCATCCGGTGACCGGCCCGATCTCGCCCGGCCAGTTCATCCCGGTGGTGGAGTCGACCGGCCTGATCCACCGGTTCACCGACCGGGTGCTGGACATCGCCCTGCGGCAGGCCGGAGCCTGGCTGACCGCGGGGCACCGGGTGCCGGTCGCGGTGAACGTCTCCACGCGCAGCCTGCTCGACCCGACGTTCCCGGAGCGGGTCGGCGCCGCCCTGCTCGCCGCCGGTGTCCCCGGTGAGCTGCTCTGCGTCGAGGTCACCGAGCACAGCGTGATGTCCGACCCGTCGACGGCGATCGAGGCGCTGCGCCGGATCCGCGAGCTGGGCGTGAAGACCTCGATCGACGACTACGGCACCGGGTACTCGTCGATGAGCTACCTGCGGCTGCTCCCGGCCGACGAACTGAAGATCGACCGTTCGTTCGTCATGGGGATCACCGCGGACGCCGGGAGCCGCGCGCTGGTCGCGTCCACCGTCGACCTGGGGCACAGCCTGGGCCTGGTGGTGGTCGCCGAGGGCATCGAGGACCAGGAGACCGCGGACGCGCTGACCTCGCTGGGCTGCGACACCGCGCAGGGCTACCACTTCGCCCGCCCGATGCCGGCCGCCGACCTGACCGCCCGGCTGGGTGCGGAGCTCGTCACCAGCGCGGGCTGAGGTTCGCCTCGTGATGCCGTGATGGCCGCCATGCGGCTCGGCGTACTGGTCCGGGCACCTGGGCGCACCGATCGGCTGAGCGGGTCGAGATCGACCGTCCACTGTGGCAGGCTCGGCGGATGACCGAACCGCTCGACTCCGGCCGTCCGCACCCGGCCCGCGTCTACGACTACCTGCTGGGCGGCAAGGACAACTTCGCCGCCGACCGGGCCGCCGCCGAACAGGGCCTGCAGGCGAACCCGAACGCCGCCACCGCGCCGCGGGAGAACCGGGCGTTCCTGCGGCGCACGGTGCGGTTCCTGGCCGAGTCCGGGGTGCGGCAGTTCCTCGACATCGGCACCGGGCTGCCCACCTCGCCGAACACGCACGAGATCGCCCAGGCGGTGAACCCGGCGGCGCGGATCGTCTACGCCGACAACGACCCGCTCGTGCTCGCCCATGCCCGCGCGCTGCTGACCAGCGCACCCGAGGGGCGGACCGCGTACGTCGACGCCGCGTTCCAGGAGGGGGAGCGGATCCTGGACAGCCCCGGGGTCCGGGACACGCTCGACCTGACCGAACCGGTCGCGCTGCTGCTCTTCGCGGTGCTGCACTTCATCGAGGACGCGGACGACCCGTACGGCACCGTCGCGCGGCTGATGGACGCGCTGCCCGGCGGCAGTTACCTGGTGGTCTCGCACATCACCGCCGACCACGACCCGGAGGGCTGGGCGCGGTTCACCGCGGTGATGCGCCGTCAGGGCATGGCCAGCCGGTTGCGCTCGCTCGACGAGGTCGCCCGCTTCTTCACCGGCCTCGACCCGGTCGCCCCGGGTGTCGTCCCGATCCTGCGCTGGCGCCCCGAGGCCGACTCCCCGTTCACCGACACCCAGGTGGCCCTCTACGGCGGTGTCGGGAGAAAGCCCTAGCTCTCAGGTCCGGGCGGCGCCGTCCGATCGTTCTTGGGGGTGGAGGATGCGCTCGGGACAGCTCGGATTGCCGCGGTTCGCCGTCGTGCTGATCACCATGGTGCTGGTCAGCGAGATCCTGGCGGTCGTGTACCCGCCGGCGCGCTCCGCCGTGCTCGGGATCTGGCTGCTGGTGCTCGACCCGCTCGGCGTCGTCTACTCGTGGCGGGCCGCGCGGCGGGCCACCGGGAGCGCGCTGACCTGGCGTCTGGCGACGGCGGGGCGGGCCTGCTCGGCGGCGTCGACGGTGATCTGGACGGTGGACACGCTGCACCATTCGGCGGCGTCGTACTGGGGTGCGACGGTCTGCGGGCTCGCGATGTTCGCGCTGCTGAGCGCGTCGGCGCTGAGCATCTCGACGTACCGTCTCGCGGGCAGTCACCGGTGGGCGTTCCTGGCCGAGGTGGGCACCGTGCTCAGCAGCGGTTTCATGCTGATCTGGTACTTCGCGCTGGAGCCGGCGCTGGTCAAGGGCGCCGGGGCGGCCTGGGGCTACGAGCTCGGCTACCCGCTCGGCAACCTGCTGCTGCTCTGCGCCGTGGTGGTGGTGCTGATCCGCGGCGCGGTGGCGCGGATGGTCCGGCCGCTGATGGTGCTGCTCGGCGGGATGCTGCTCTACGCGGTCGGCGACGCGGCGTTCTCCGCGGTCCGGGTCCAGGGCCAGGCGACCGGCGAGTCGATTCTGGCCTCCAGCTGCCTGGTGATCGCCTCGCTGCTGATGACGGTCGCCGCGATGCAGCAGTGCGCCCGGGACGACACCGAGGCCGCGCCGGCCACCATGCCCGCCTGGTCGGCGCATCTGCCGTACGCCTGCGTCGCGGCCGGCTCCACCCTGCTGGTGGTCTTCACCATCCGCGAGCACGCGTTCATGCCGTGGGGCGGGCTCGCGATCGGCCAGGCGGTGATGACCGCGACGCTCGCGCTGCGCCAGTTCATCTCGGTACGGGACAGCCACCGCCTCACCGTGATCGACGCCCTCACCGGCCTCGCCAACATCACCGGGCTGCGGCTGGCGATGGACCGGCGGCTGCGGGACCGCAACAGCACCGCGCTGATGCTCGTCGACCTGGACGACTTCAAACTGATCAACGACGGGTACGGCCACGCGGTCGGCGACCGGGTGCTCATCGAGTTCGCCCGGCTGACCCGCGGCGCGATCCGGCGCGGCGACGTGGCGGCCCGGGTCGGCGGCGACGAGTTCGTGGTGCTGCTCGCCGGGGTCGCCGAGGAGTCCCAGGCGGTCGCGGTCGCCGACCGGATCCTCGCCGCGCTCGCCGACCACCCGGTGCTCGCCGACGGCGACGAGATCACCATCCGGGCCAGCATCGGCCTGGCGCTGGCCGCGCCCGGCGACTCGGCCCAGGAGCTGCAGCGCCGCGCGGACCTGGCGATGTACGAGTCGAAGCGCTCCGGGGCACACGGCTGGCGGCTCTACGACGCGTCGATGATCGACCGCCGGGCCCGCGAGGCGCTGATCGGTGACAAGCTGCTGCCGAGTCTCGCGGCCGGCCAGTTCGAGCTCCACTACCAGCCGATCGTGCAGCTGCCCGAGGGCTCGGTCCGCTCGGTGGAGGCGCTGCTGCGCTGGACGCACCCGGCGCTCGGCCCGGTCTCCCCGGTCGAGTTCATCCCGATCGCCGAGCGGACCGGCGCGATCGTGGAGATCGGCTCGTGGGTGCTGGCCGAGGCGTGCGCGCAGGCCCAGCGCTGGCGCGAGTCGGGCCTGTCCGCCCTGCACATGAACGTCAACGTCTCCCCGCGCCAGTTGCAGAACGGCGGATTCCTCGCCGAGGTCCTCGCCACCCTGGAGCGCACCGGGCTGCCCGCCGGCCGGCTTCTGCTGGAGATCACCGAGTCCGCGGTCGTCGACGAGTCCGCGGTCCCGGCCCTCGACGCCCTGCGCCGACACGGCGTCCGCATCGCCATCGACGACTTCGGCACGGGCTACTCCTCCCTGCAGTACCTCGCCCGCCTCCCGGTCGACGTCCTCAAGATCGACCGCGCGTTCGTCGCCGAGCTGGACGGCACCCCGCGCGGCGCCGCGGTCGCCGAGGCGGTGATCCGGCTGAGCACGGTCCTCGACCTGTGCGTGGTCGCCGAGGGCGTCGAGACCACGGCCCAGGCCACCGAGCTGCAGTCCCTGGGCTGCTCCGTCGCCCAGGGCTACCTCTACGGCAAGCCCATGACCGCCGCCGAGTTCACTGCCGTCAGCTCCATGCTCCCCACCCATGCCGCCTGACGTCCCTCGCCACCTTCGCTTTCCCCCGCTCTGCGCCCTTGCATGACCATTCTTCGGTACGTGATGTGTTCCGCGACCTTCAGCGCTCCCGCTCAGGGTGGCGCCGGGCCGCGCCGATCTTCCCGTCGGGGTAAGCCCTGATCGATGCTCGTGGTCATCACGGATGTGTGGCGCCGGGGCCCGCTGCGAGCCTGAGCGGATGACCCGCACCTGGCGCACCCTCACCGTCTGGCTGCACGTCCTCACCTCGGTCACCTGGATGGCCCAGGCCATGACCATGTGCCTGCTGCTCTGCGTGGCCTTCGCCACGACCGACCCGTCCGTCGCGCACGCCGCCATGTCGATGTCCCTGAAGGTCGACGGCCGCCTGGTCGGCCCGATGGCGGACGCCTCCGCCTTCACCGGTTTCATGCTGGCGGCCGCCACGCCGTGGGGCTTCTTCCGGCACTGGTGGGTGGCGGTCAAGTTCACCATCACGGTGGTCCAGCTCTACATCGGCATCTTCCTGCTCTCCCCGGCCCTGGCCCATGCCGCGACCGCCGGCCCGACCCCGCTCCAGATCACCGGCACGGTCCTGATGGCCTCCGCGATCGCCTTCCAGGCCTGGCTCTCCCTCGCCAAGCCCTGGGGCCGCATCCGCGCGGCCCGCCCCGCCCCGACCGCACCCCGCTGGATCTTCGTGGTCGCCGTCGCCGGCACCGTCGTCGACCTGGCCGTCGCCTTCTGGGCCGGCCACCCCATGCCCCTGCTCTGCCTGACCCTGCTGACCGTGACCCTGCTCCGCCGCCCGAGCTGGATCCGCACCCCGCGCCGCACCCCCGCGCCCACGACCCCCGTCTGACGGGCCGCTCCCGGTGCCCCACTCCCGCGAAGGCGTTCCGGTGCGGCCCCGGATGGGGTGAGGTGACCGAACCCCGTACCCGGGGAGGAGGGGTGGCATGGTACACAACCTGGCACACACCGATCCTGGTTGAAATGTTTCACAAGGCATGGAACTCTGGCGGGGGATCGGCCGTGGATCGCGTTTCAACGTTACGTTCAAGAAAGGCCACCGGGTTGACACAGCAGCCGCGCAACGGACGGGCCCCCTCGGTCAAGGACGTCGCCGCGGCGGCCGGCGTCTCGCTCGGCACCGTGTCGAACGTGCTGAACCGGCCCTCGGTGGTCAGCACGGCGACCCGGGAGCGGGTCGAGCGGGCGATGGCCGACCTCGGGTTCGTGCGCAACGAGTCGGCGCGCCAGCTGCGGGCCGGGACCAGCCGGGCCCTCGCCTACGTGATGCTCGACGGCGGCAACCCGTTCTTCCACGACGTCGCCGAGGGTATCGAGGACGCCGCCGATGCCGCCGACCTGTCGCTCTTCGTCTGCAACAGCAACGGGCGGGCCGAGCGCGAGTCCAAGCACCTCGACCGGCTGTTGCAGCAGCGGGTGCAGGGCATCCTGATCACCCCGGTCGACCCGGACGCGCAGCATCTGGCGGACATCGCCCGGCGCGGCGTGCCGTTCGTGATGGTCGACCGGCTGAGCCGCGCGGGCGGGCACTGCTCGGTCGCGGTGGACGACGTGCTGGGTGGCCGGATCGCCGTGGAGCACCTGATCGATCGGGGTCACGAGCGGGTCGCGTTCGTCGGTGGCCCGGAGAGCATCGGGCAGGTCCGGGAGCGCTATCAGGGAGCGCGGGAGGTGTGGGCGGAGTTCGGCCGGCCCGCCGAGGACCTGATCTACCTGCCGACCGAGGCGCTGACCGTGAGCGAGGGGCGTTCGGCGGGGGAGCGGCTGGCCGGGCTGCCGTCGCGGCGCCGCCCGACCGCGGCGTTCTGCGCGAACGACCTGCTGGCGCTCGGCCTGCTGCAGCACGCGGTGACGGCCGGGCTGCGGGTGCCGGGCGACCTGGCGATCGTCGGCTTCGACGACATCGACTTCGCGGCGGCCGCGGCGGTCCCGCTGACCTCGGTCCGGCAGCCCCGGCAGGAGCTGGGGCGTACGGCCGCGCGCCTGGTCCTGGACGAGGCGACCAACCCGGACCACGAGCATGAGCAGGCCACGTTCGTCCCGGCGCTGGTCGCCAGGGCGTCGTCGGGGATCGTCCGGGGTGGGTAGGGCCGGGGATCGTCAGGGGTGGGGTAGGAAGGCCGCAGAACGGGTATGAGGACAGGTGACCGAGGAGGTTGCCATGACCATTCCCGAGCCGACCGGCCGGCCGGACATCGAGCGCCCGATCGACCTCAACGACGACCCGGACCGGGCCAAGGCGGGCCCGGCCCCCATGCCGGAACACCACCAGGAGCCGGACAGCCCGCGCACCGGGGTGCCCGCGAGCGACAAGTGAGGAAATGCGGTGGCGGCCCGAACCGGTTACCGCCACCGCTATAGACGAAGACGCGCCGGCACCCGGCGCAGGTTGCCGGGTGCCGGATGAGTCACAGGCCACTATGGCCGAAACAATCGGCTGCTACGAGGTGTGCGGGCAGTTGCCCCGCGACTCCTGGATCGCCGAGCCGCTCGGCAGCGGGCAGAGGAACTGCTCGTACCGGGTGTCGTTGTCGATGAACCGCTTGAGCCAGGAGATGCTGTACTTGGCGATCGTCACGTTCGCCGAGGTCGGCGCGGAGTGGGTGGCGCCGTCCAGCTCGATGTACGCCTTGTCCAACGTGCTCGGCAGGCTGGTGTAGAACACCTCGGCGTGCGAGGACGGCGGCGCCGTGGTGTCGTTCTCCCCGCCGAAGATCAGCGTCGGCACCGTGTCGGTGGAGAAGCTCTTGGTGGTGTGCCAGGGGGCCAGCGGCACCGCGGCCTGCAGCGACGGCCGGTTGACCGAGGCGGAGAGCGCCCCGCCGCCGCCCATCGAGTACCCCATCACGCCGGTCCGGGTCGCGTCGATGCGGGACTTGACCGAGCTGGAGCCGGTCAGGTAGTCGAGCGCGGCGAGCAGCTGGGTGGCCCGGCTGTCCGGGAAGTCCAGCGTGGTGTTCGTGTCGATGATGAACACCACGAAGCCCTGCGAGGCGATCCGCGGGCCCAGCCAGGCGACCGCCGACTGGGAGTTGGTGAAGCCCGGGGCGATGGAGATCGCGCCGAACGTGCCGGCCGTGGTGTCGGTGGGGTAGTAGATCGTCCCGCCGCCGAAGCCGCTGACGCTGGAGCGGGAGACGGTGACCGTCGCGGTGGCGAACGGGCCGGTCACGGCCTCGATGCTGGCGGTGGTCGGCGCGGGACCCCGCTCATAGGGGTTGTCGGCGGCGTGGGCGGGTGCGGTGCTGATCGCGACGATCGTGACGGCGGTGGCGACGATCGCGGCGATTCTTGATCTGACGGCGAGCACGTGGACCTCCGGAGAGGAGCGCAGATCGATGGACGTAGATATCGTCCGTCACGGAGCTACTCGCCGGTAATCCCATGGCCATAATTGTTACCGCGTTATGTCCGGCGCGACAGTACCGAGTTGCTTCACGTGGCGCAGCAGCGGCGCCGACTCGACCCGCTCCACCCCCTCCAGCTGTCCGATCCGCTCGCTCAGATAGCGGTAGAACTCCGGCATGTCCCGGCAGATCGCGGTCACCTGCAGGTTCGTCGGCCCGGTGGTGGCCGCCGCGAAGACCACCTCCTCGTGCTCGCTGAGCGCCTCGCCGACCGCCGCGAGCCGCGACGGCGCCACCGAGAGCCAGAGCAGCACCGCGGCCCGGTACCCGAAGCTCTCCATGTCCACCTCGACGTCGCCGTAGAGCGACCCGGACTCGAAGAGCTCCTGGGTCCGCCGCCGCACCGTCGACTCCGGCCAGCCGGTCACCCCGGCCAGGTCCGCGAAGCTGAGCCGCCCGTCGCGGGCCAGCGCGTCGATCAGCGGCGCGTCCGCGTCGGTCAGGCGGGCCGCCGAGGTCCCGGTGGTGGCCGGCGTGAGGGCGGCGATCTGGTCGTCGGTGAGCGCGCCGTCCCGGCGATCGGGACCCACCGCGCCGCCCACGAAGTTGTGGATCACGCAGTGCGCGGTGACCGCGACCAGGCGCGGGGTCCGGGGCAGCTTCTGCAGCAGCAGCGCCTCCCGGTCGTGGCTGGCCGGCACCCGGACGTTCGCCGAGATCTCGGTGCCGCCCGAGGTGATCGTCACCCAGGCGGTGTCCGGCCGGTGGGCCAGCGCCTTGGCGATCGCCAGCGCCGCGTCGGGCGCCGCGCGCAGCCGGAGCACCCAGTTCTCGTAGCCGAGCCCGATCGGGTTGGGCAGCCCGACCACGCGGACGCCCGCCTCCGCCCGCAGGCGACGGTAGCGGCGCGCCACGGTCTGGTCGGAGACACCGAGGACCGTGCCGATCTCCTTCCAGCCGGCCCGTCCGTTGATGCGCAGGGCGTGCACGACCTGCCGATCAAGATCGTCGAAATCCATGCGAAAAATGTAGCAGCATGTCGAGATCCGCAACACAAGCCGATCTGGAACGAGAAATCCGGGGAAACAGCGCAGAGTGAGCCCATGCGCAAATGGTCACCACTGATCGCCGTCTGCCTCGGCACCTTCCTGTTGCTGGTCGACGTCACCATCGTCGTCGTCGCGCTCCCGGCCATCGCCGGGAAGTTCCACGCCACCTACGCCGACCTGCAGTGGGTCCTCGACGGGTACGCCCTCGCCCTCGCCGCCCTGCTGCTCGGCGCCGGCTCGCTCGCCGACCGGTTCGGCCGCCGCCGCGTCTACCTGATCGGCGTCCTGATCTTCGCCCTCTCCTCGCTGCTCTGCGCGATCGCCCCGAACGAGCAGGCCCTGATCGCCTTCCGGGTGCTGCAGGGCGTCGGCGGCGCCGCCATGTTCGCCACCACGGTCGCGCTGCTCAACGTGACCTATCACGGTCACGACCGGGGCGTCGCGTTCGGCGTCTGGGGTGTGGTCAACGGCGTCGCCGCCGCGGCCGGCCCACTCGCCGGCGGCCTGCTCACCGAACACTTCGGCTGGCGCTGGATCTTCCTGGTCAACCTGCCGGTCTGCATCGCGGCCGCCTGGTTCACGATCGCCGGCGTGGCCGAGTCCAAGGCGCCGTCGGGCGGCCGGTTCGACGTACCCGGAACGCTCACCTTCACCGTCGCCGCCGGCTCGCTGACCTACGGCCTGATCCGCGCCGGTGACGCCGGCTGGACCGACGCCGGTGCGCTGGCCGCGTTCGCCGTCGCGGTCGTCGCCGCCCTCGCGTTCCTCGCCGCCGAACTGCGCTCCGACCACCCGATGCTGGACCTGAGCCTGTTCCGCCGGGTCCCGTTCAGCACGCTGATCGCCGCCGCGTTCCTCACCCAGGCCGCCGCGTTCGGCTACCTGCCCTACCTCACCGTCTGGCTCCAGCAGATCCTCGGCAACGGCCCGGTCGACGCCGGCCTGCTCGGCGCGCTCCCGATGGCCGCCGCGTCGATGCTGGTCGGCGCGTTCGCCGGGCACGCCCTGCAGAAGGTCAAGCCCCGCTGGTCGGTCGGCCTCGGCCTGCTCCTGATCGCCGCCGGCGACCTGCTCCAGGCCCGCCTCGACGACGCCAGCACCGGCAGCGCGCTGATCCCCGGCCTGATCGTCGTCGGTCTCGGCGTCGGCTGCGTCCTGCCGTCGCTCTCCTCCGCGGTACTCGCCGAGGTCCCGCGCGAGCGCAGCGGCATGGCCGGCGGCGCCCTCAACACGTTCCGCCAGCTCGGCTTCGCGGTCGGCGTCGCCGTCTTCGGCTCGGTCTTCCAGCACCACGCCGAGACCGGCGCCTTCGCCGCCGGCCTCAATGCCACCCTCCGCCTCGCCGCGGTGATCGCCCTGGTCGCCGGCCTCCTGGTGCTGGCTCTGGCGCGACACCGCGAGCCCGCTGCGGCCCCGGTCCCGGTGGGTTGAAGGCTTTTCCAGTACGCCGTCCGGGCCCTCGCCGCGCTCAGGAGGCACTGCCTCGCGGGGCGCGCGAGGCAGTGCCCACTCCCGGCCACAGCGCGTCTCCCGCTCCCGGCTGGTGCTCACGGTTGACCCCGCTGGCCGATTCCGGATCGCGGGGTGGGCGTTCTCGGTCGTTGCCCGGGTCGGGGGTTATCCACCGCCGGGGTTTGTCCACAGGGCCCCGGGCCAAGATCGCTGTTTTGTGCCACTGTTCCGTTAGGGATGGGGGTTTCCCCCGGTCGGGGTGGGCCCCGTCTGGCCGGACTTGATCAACATTTCATGATCAACTACGGGTTTGATCTTGGTGGCTGGCGTTCTGGGGTGTGTCGGCGGGCTGGAGTGACCCGTGAGCGCCAGCTTTCCCGGCGCGGCTGGTGTTCAGGGGTCTCTCGGGCGCCGGAGACACCCCGGATCGCCAGCCGACCGGGGCCGAGGCACCCCGGATCGCCAGCCCGCCACCCACGGGGCGCCGCCCGGCCGGTCCACGAACGAATCCTGGCGGGCGGGGCCGGCGATCCGCGGACGGCGAGTGTTCGGGTGGGCTCGCTGGGCGTCGCCGGGTGGGCGGCGGCGGTCCGGGTGGCGTCGCCCCGTTCCGGGCGCGGCGCCGTATCGCCCCCTGCGCGGCGCCGTATCGCCCCCTGCGCGGCGCCGTATCGCCCCCTGCGCGGCGCCGTCTCGATCCGGGCGCATCATCGTGGTGTGCCGAAACGTGTGGACCATGAGGAGCGGCGGCGTCACATCGGGGAGGCGCTGCTGCGGATCGCGAGCGAGCGGGGTCTGCAGTCGGCGACCATGCGGGAGGTGGCGGCCGAGGCGGGCGTGTCGCTACGGCTGGTGCAGTACTACTTCACCAGCAAGGAGGAGCTGCTGGTGGCCTCCCTCGCCTACCTCGCCGAGCAGCTCACCGCCCGGGTCCGGGAGTTCATCCGGGCGCTCGGGGACCCCACCCCGCGCACGATCGTGGTCGGCACGCTGACCGCGGTCCTCCCGACGGACGCCGAGGGATTGCGGCTGACCAGGGCGTACACCGGCTTCTACACGCTGGTGTTCAGCGAGCCGGAGCTGGGCGAGAAGCACGGGCCGACCTATCCGGACAGGATCGAGCGGCTGATCACCACACACCTGCGCGCCGCGCAGGAGGCCGGGCTGGCCGACCCCACCCTGCACCCGGAGATCACCGCGGCCGGTCTGCTCGCCCTGGTCAACGGCCTCGGCTCCAGTGTGCTCGGTGGCCAGCGCGACGGCGCCGCGGCCCTGGAGATCCTGACGTACCACCTGGACCGGATCTTCACACCGAGCGGAGTGCCGGCGGGCGGAGTGCCGGCGGGCGGAGGATCCGCGGACGGCGTCCCATCGAGCACCGCCGATCGCGCCATCGACTGATCGCTGAGCGTGATTGTCCGCGAGCTATCGTCGGACCGTGCCGATTCCCGCCGTGCGGCCCCGTCCGGGCCGAGCCCGCGCGGCGCGGCTGCTGACCGTCGTGGCGTTCACCCTGATCTGCACGCAGGAGGTCCCCGCCGTCCGCCCCGCCGCCGCGCCCGCGGTCGCCGCCGTCGCCCCGTCCCCGTCGGCCTCCCCGTCCCCGAGCCCGTCACCTTCCGGAGTGAAGCCGTCCGCTCTGGATCAGCTCGCCGGCCCGGCCGCCCCCGGTGACCTCGACGTCATGACGTTCAACCTCAAGTACGCCAGCAGGGCCACCCCCAACTCGTGGAAGCAGCGCCGCCCGGTGATGCGCACCCTGCTGACCGTCGAGCACCCCGACCTGATCGGCACCCAGGAGGGCCTCCCCGACCAGCTGCGCGACATCGAGTCCGACCTGGGCCCGGAGTACGACTGGATCGGCCTGGGCCGGGACGGCGGCGACGACGGTGAGCACATGGCGATCTTCTTCGACACCACCCGGCTGAGCCCGGTGAAGTCCGGGAACTACTGGCTCTCCACCACCCCGGGCGTGCCCGCCTCGGTCAGCTGGGGCACCAACTTCACCCGCATGGTCACCTGGGTGCTCTTCGCCGACCTGCGGACCGGCCGCCACTTCTACGCGGTCAACACCCACCTCGACAACACCAGCGAGAACGCCCGCCGGCACGCCGCCCGCCTGATCCGGTCCAGGCTGGCCGCCCTCGACGACCTGCCGATCATCCTGACCGGCGACTTCAACAGCCCGGCCGAGACCGGCAGCCAGGTCTACCGCACCCTGGTCACCGAGCCCGGCTACCAGGACGTCTGGGACACCGCGCCGTCGCGCGGCCCGGAGTACCAGTCCATCCACAACTATCAGCCGCTGGTCCGTGACGGCGAGCGCGACGACTGGATCCTCGCCACCCCCGGCGTGCTCCCGGTGGCGGTGCTGATGAACACGTACCGCCGCGGTCGCCAGTACCCCAGCGACCACCTCCCGGTCGAGGCCCGTATCCGCCTGCCCTGCCCTGACGCGTATTGCGGAATGCCGGGAGGGTCGGGGGAAAGGTGACCCGGTGTGACCGGAAGAACGCGCTCGGGTGCCATTCGGCTTGGTCGGGGTCGGTGGAAAGAACGAGCAGATCACTGAAGCGGGTGATCGGTATTGGCGATCAACGGTGACGCCCGTCTACGGTGACCGCGATATCCGGTGGAACGCGCCCCGGAAACGCGAGAGCATCGATGGGGAGGGTGGGTTTGGAAAGGTTTCTGGATCTGCCGTTCTTCAAGATCCTGCGCAATGGCGTCTCGACCTTCAATGCGGTGGCCACGGTCTGCACCGCACTGACGGTGGCGGGAACCGCGGTCTTCTATTTCGTCTCCCATCTTTCGGCGGACGGCATCGCGGCGATGGTGGCCCTGGCGCCGGCCGGGCTCGCCGTGGTCGTCTCCGGCACGCTCTCGGTCGCCGCGCAGAAGCTGCCGACCGCCGAGTACCGGATCGAGCACCTCTCCGGGACGCTGATCGTCCGGCCGGTCGACGGCCACCACAGCTACACCAACGAGCGGGTGCAGACCGTTCGCCCGCTGCGCAACGACACGCGCCTGGTCGAGCTCCGCTCGTACGTGACCGGCCGCTCCCAGGGTGAGACCCGAGTGGAATCCATGTTCCCGGACCAGGTGCTCTTCGACGGCCGGGTCGCCGAGGACGACGGGCGGTACCGGCGGTGGATCTATCTCGGCGCGCCCCGGGGTCGCGGCGACGCGGTGCAGGTCGGCGTGCGGCAGACCTTCGACGACGCCGCGGCGGCGATGCTGCCCTTCTACCGCGAGGGCGGCGGCACGCACCGGGTGAAGGACATGACGGTGACCGTGCGGTTCAGCCACGACGAGGATCCCGACGTGGAGGGCCTGGTCTGGAACACCAACTCGAAACCCGGCAAGAAGGCGGTGGTCGGGACTCTCGAGGTGAAACGGGTCAATAACCGGCGTGACGGCACGGTGGACTACATCGTGCATATTCCGCGGCCGAAAAGGTACCACTGTTATGGTTTCCGGTGGAGGTGGAGCAGTTGACATGCGCTTTTATCGGCGCCCGTGTGTGCTGCTCCGGAGGGTACGAGACCAGCGCTCGGGTGAGGAAATACAATGGACAACGACTGATGTAAACAATTCCGGGTCTGTGGTGGTGCGGCGTACCGCCACAGACCCGGAGCCCGACACCCGGAACCGCGATATCAGTTGTTTTCCATCTGGCCACCCATCTCGAACGCTTGTCTCAAGTACAGCACGAAACGGCACGCCGGTCCACCGCATTCCCTCGCCGTCGAGAATGGACCGCGAGCATTGTCGGCGCCGTTTCAGGGCCGCTGCTAGAATGGCTCCCATTGTGCTCGGCCCGGGAGGGCCGCCCGATCCGCGGAGAAGCCGCCCCGGCCCCGGGGATCCCCCCGCCGCGATCATGTCGGGAAGCCGACACCGGTACCCGGCGAGGGCGCCTACCGGCCCGGACGGGCGGCGAGTATGTAGTGGCGCAGCCGTACCGGCCGTCCGTCCGGCGTGGTCCAGTCGGCGGTGGTGGCGTGGGTGAAGCGCCACCCGGTCGCCTCGTAGAACGCGATCGCGCCCGCCCGGCCCTCGTCGACCACCTCCAGGACCAGGTCGCGGCCGTGCTCCGCCGCCCACGAACGGACCTCGCCGAGCAGGCCGGTGGCGACGGACGCACGGCGGTGATCCGGATGGACGAAGAGGCGGGACACCTCCACCGGCCGTCCCCCGGCGTCGCCGACCAGCGCGACGTGCCCGGCCACCGTCCCGTCGGCGCCGGTGGCGATCCAGGAGTGCAGCAGGCCCGGCGGGATCAGCCAGGCGTGCGGGTCGGCCGGCCAGTTGACCGGGTAGCCGTCGCTCTCGTGGACGGTGCGCAGCGTCGTCACGCACCGGTCCACGTCGGTGTGCCGGCGGGTGACGATCCTGACGGGGGTCACCGGAGCATCGCGGCGTCGTCCGCCGTACCGGAGGAGGTCTGGATCGTGAGAACGGGTGTCGCCGGGACCGGCTGCTCCGCCGGGATCGACGCGATGCCGGCCAGGATCAGCGCGCCGCCGATCATCTGCACCGCGGTGAGGCTCTCGCCGAGGACCAGCCACGCGAAGACCGATGCGAACACGACCTCCAGCAACCCCATGAACGAGGCCAGCCGCGACCCGATCCGCCCCGACCCGAAGATCCCGGTGGCGTACGCGATCGCCGTCCCGAAGACCGCCACGATCCCCAGCGGCACCCACCACGGCACCGCCGACCCGAAGAGCGTGATGTCACCCGTGGACGCCGTGAACGGGATCAGCCCGGCGGCCCCGACGGCACCGAGTACCAGCCCGCCGAGCAGCAGCCCGACCCCGGCCAGCGCGACCGGCGGCAGACCGTCGTGTGCCCGCGCCGCGACCACGTAGTACACCGAGCAGCCGATCGCCGCCGCGAACGCCAGCGCGACGCCCACCGGGTCGACCGCCTGCAGCGCGCCCGGCCCGATCACCAGGACCAGCCCGCCGACCGCGAGCAGCGACCCGAGCAGAACGGCCGGCCGGGGGAGGTGCCGGGTGGTGGCCCAGGCCCAGAGCACCAGCAGCAGCGGTGAGGTGTACTCCACCAGGAGCGCCGTGGAGACCGGGATCCGGTGCACCGCCGCGAAGTAGGTGAGCTGGGTGAACGCGACCCCCACGAGCCCCATCGCGGCGACCCGGGTACGCGCCGCCCAGAGCAGGCGCCACCGCCCGCGGAGCGCGACCAGCACGATCGGCAGCAGCAGGAGCCCGGCGGTGAGCGTCCGCGCGGTGACCGCCGCCGCCGGTGACCAGCCGGTCTCCAGCAGCGGCTTGATGAAGGCGCCCGAGGTCGCGAAGGTCGCCGCCGAGACCACCGCCGCGGCCAGTCCCAGCCTCATGGCGTCTCCTTCGTCAGGGGCTATCGTGGTTACGCTCATGACGCTAGGCGGCCCACCGTGAGGAGTCAACATGATCTTTGCCCCTGACACCGAGGGAGCGCTCGCCTTCGTCGTGACGCTCGTCAACACCGCGCCGGAGGCCAGCCGCAGCGGCGACGACGAGCTCGCCACCGTCGCCCAGCTGCGAGAGCTGCTCAGCCACGACGCCTGGTCCGGCCGTTTCGACTTCGACGATCAAGAGCTTTCCGGGGTACGCGAGACCCGCACCCTGCTGCGCGAGCTCTGGTCCCTGGGGCGCGACGACGCGGTGGAGGTGGTCAACCGGATGCTCCGCGAGGCACAGGCCGTCCCGTACCTGGCCCGCCACGACGACCTGGACTGGCACATCCACGCGGTCAGCCCGGACGCCCCGCTCGGCATCCGCATGCGGGTCGAGGCCGCGATGGCCCTGATCGACGTGATCCGGATGAACGCCACCACCCGCCTGCGGGTCTGCGCCGCCGACCACTGCGACGCCATCCTGGCCGACCTCTCCCGCAACGGCTCGAAGCGCTTCTGCAGCACCCGCTGCGGCAACCGCACCAACATGGCCTCCTTCCGCTCCCGCCGGGTTTTAGGGCGCGATATGAACAAGAATTGACGAATTCCGGGTCTAAATTGCTACCCTCGGCGTGAGATGCAGGGAGGCTCAGGTGTTACTCCGGTTTCGGGTCACCAACTACGCGTCGATCAGGGATGAGCAGGAGCTCAGCATGGTCGCGCTCGACGACCACCCCGAGCTGGCGACCACGGAGGTTCCGCTCAGCAAGGATCGAGTCCTGCCTGTCGCCGGGATCTTCGGCCCCAACGCCTCGGGCAAGTCCAATCTGATCAAAGCGATGTCGTTCGGCCGCAACGCTGTGATCGAGTCGCATCAGCATTGGCTGCCCGAGGACCCGATTCCGCGCTGGCCGTTCCGGCTGGACGACGAGAGCCGGGATGCCCCCAGCGAGTTCGTCTTCGAGTTCATTCATCATCAGGTGCGATATGAGTACGGATTTTCGCTGAACGACATGGCGATCCTCGAAGAGTGGCTGTTCTCCTGGCCGAAGGGGCGCAGGTCGGTGCTGTTCGAGCGCACCGGGATGAACATCAGCTTCGGTGCGAGCTTGACCGGTCAGAAGGCTGCCATCGCTGATCTGGTCCGGGAGAACAGTTTGTTCCTCTCTGCGGCGGCGGCCAACAACCAATCCCATCTGCGCTCCGTTGCGACATGGTTCAGCCGCTGGAGGAGGACGACCTCGGCACATATCGTCGGCCAGCCAAACGGATCCGTGGACGAAGAGACCATCAAGCTGCTTCGCTACGCGGATACCGGTGTGATCGGTTCCACGATGGTGGAACGGTCAGCGGAGGAGATCGCTCTCAGCCTCGGCCGATCCGGGCGGTTCCGGACTCGTCGACCGCTCAACGACCAGGGCACTCCTGACGATGAGCCCGTTCGCAAGCCACCTCCCACTGTGGAATTGATCCACGAGGCCCGAACAGAGAGCGGAGGTGTGTCACTTCCCTGGGCATGGGAGTCGTCTGGTACTCAGATGTGGTTCCGCCTCGCTCGTACGGCGGTCTTCTGCCTCCGTGAGGGCGCAGTGCTGACGATCGATGATCTCGGCGGTGACCTGCATCCGCTGCTGACCGCTCAGCTCGTCGGGCTCTTTCAGGACCGGGAGACCAACCCGCACGGCGCACAGTTGATTTTCACCGGCCACGACGTCAACCTACTCGGGCGCCACGTGGAGCACCGCCTACGGCGCGACCAGATCTGGCTGACCGAGAAGTCACCGGGGATCGGCGCCACCAAGACGTATCCACTTACCGAGTACGGCCGTGTCCGTGACGGCGTGGACGATGTCGAGGGCCGTTATCTCCAAGGCCGCTACGGGGCGGTTCCATTCTTCGATCGCTCTCTGATCACCGAGCTCATCGAGGAGCCCTCGGACAACGGCGCGCAATAGCCGACGGCTGTCACGCTGCCCCGGCGCTGCCACCGAGGCCGGGACCATCGCGATCGTGTGCGAGGGCTGAGGAGCTTCTGAAGCTTCGGCGAGTCTGAGTCGGGGTGGTCACAGGAAGCGCGGTTACCTTGGGACACTCCCGCCCCCGGCTGGAGGATGTGACCATGCTCCGCAAGACGGTCGCGGTAGTGGCGGCGGTCGCCGCTCTCGCCACGCTGCCGTTGCAGATCGCCGCGCGCCTCGCCGTCACGCCGGTGGAGGCCGTGGTCGCGACGCCGCCGATGGGGTACAACGACTGGAACGCGTTCGGGTGTGACGTCGACGACCGGCTCATCCGGGAGACCGCCGACGCCATGGTTGCGAACGGGATGGTCGCCGCCGGGTACGAGTATGTGAACATCGACGACTGCTGGTCGCTTCCGGAGCGACGCGACGGCCGCCTGGTCGCCGACCCGGCCAAGTTCCCGGACGGTATCAAGCCGCTCGCCGACTACCTGCACCGCCGTGGGCTGAAGCTCGGCATCTACGGCGACGCCGGGACGCTGACCTGTGCCGGGTACCCGGGCAGCCTCGGCCACGAGCAGGTCGACGCCGACACCTGGGCGTCCTGGGGCGTCGACTACCTGAAGTACGACAACTGCCACAACTCCTCGGACGGCTCCCGTGCCGACTTCGTGCGCCGCTACACCGCGATGAGCTCGGCGCTGCGCCTCTCCGGCCGCCCGATCGTGCTGTCGCTCTGCGAGTGGGGCCAGTCCCAGCCGTGGACGTGGGCCTCCGGGGTGGGCCAGCTCTGGCGTACCACCGGCGACATCGCCGACACCTGGGACAGCCTCCGTTCGATCATCGCGCAGAACGCCCCGCTGTCCCGCTACGCCGGGCCCGGCGCGTTCAACGACCCCGACATGCTCGAGGTCGGCAACGGCGGCATGACCGATACGGAATACCGCACTCACATGATCATGTGGGCCATGATGGCCGCCCCGCTGATCGCCGGCGCCGACCTGCGCGCCCTCACCCCCAGCACGCTGGCCCTGCTGACCGATCCCGGCCTGATCGCCATCGACCAGGACCGCCTCGGCCTCCAGGCCACGGTCCTCTCCGACACCGGTGGCCGTCTCGTCCTCGACAAGCCGCTCTCCGACGGCGATCACGCCATCGCCTTCTACAACCCCACCGACACGGCGGCCTCGATGGGCGTCCGCCTCACCGCGACCGGCCTCGCCGCTGCCCCCGGCTACCGCATCCGCGACCTCACCACCGCCGCCGAGTCCCCGGCCACCCCCACCCTCGAGGCCACCGTCCCCCCGCACGGCACCGCCGTCTTCCGGATAACCCCCTTGAAAGGCCCCACCTAGTGAAAACCCTTCCCGGGTACGGCCGTCCGGGCCGTCAGGCGGGCCCGGTCGCGGCGAGGCCGGCCGGGCTATGTGTGGGCGAGCTCGCCGGAGAGGGTGACCATCACCGTGGCGACCTCGCGGGCGTGGTCGTGCAGGTGGCGCAGGAGGTCCGTCGAGTCGGCGGGGTGGTGGTGGGCGCGTTCCTCCAGGTCGGCGCAGATCGCGGCGAACTGGTTGGCGCCCAGCGTCGCCGACGAGCCCTTCAGACCGTGGGCGAGCCGGGCCAGGTTGCGGGTGTCGCCGGTGGCGGCGGCCCGGTCCATCCGGTCGAGGACGGCCGGCAGGCGGTCGGCGAAGTTGTGCAGGATCTGCGCGAGCTGCCGCCGGTTCCCGGGAACCGAACCGGCGATGCTGCCGACGCAGGCGCGGATGTTGTCGGACTCGGCGAATCCGACGCCGATCTCCACCCAGTCGCCGTTCTCCGACTCCGCCCAGGTCCCGGCCCCGATCCGGGCGGCCGCCGCGTCGACGGGCCGGTCCCGGGCAGGGGAGGGGGAAGGGGCGGGAGTAGGAGTGGGGGACGCGGGATGCCGTCCGAGCGAGGCCGCGATACCGGCGGGTGCGGCGGGGCGGAGGACCGCGGGCGGCTCCAGCGTCGTGGTCATCGTGTGCAGCGGGGCCAGGCGCGGGGGAGCGGTGGCCAGCCGGACGTCGGCGTGGGCGGCGGCCGCGGCCAGCACCGTGTCCAGATCGGCCTCGTGGATCGGCTTGGCCAGGAAGCCGTCCATCCCCGCGCGCTGGGCGGCCGCCTGATCGTCGACCATGGCGTTCGCGGTGAGCGCGACGATCCGCGGCGCACCGTGCGGCGGTGGCGCGGACCGGAGGCGCTCCGTCGCCGCGAGTCCGTCCAGCACCGGCATCTGGACGTCCATCAGCACCAGGTCGTACCGGGCCCGGTGGACCGCCTCGACCGCCGCCGCGCCGTCCGCGACGATCTCGACCTGGTGGCCGCGGCGTTCCAGCAGGA
Organism: Actinoplanes sp. NPDC051851; assembly: GCF_040681165.1. Classification (NCBI taxonomy): domain Bacteria; kingdom Bacillati; phylum Actinomycetota; class Actinomycetes; order Micromonosporales; family Micromonosporaceae; genus Actinoplanes; species Actinoplanes sp. NPDC051851. The sequence continues at coordinate 50,265 of NZ_JBFAYF010000044.1, forward strand.
GTTGCGCGACCCGCTGGTTGACCGGGTTGTCCTCGGCGACCAGGACGTGCAGGGAGCGGCCGGCCGGTACCACGGGCAGCGCGGGTGCCGGCTCGTCCAGGACACCGGGGCGCAGGCGCAGGGTGACCGTGAAGGTGGAGCCCTGTCCGGGCTGGCTGTCGACCACGATCCCGCCGCCCATCGCCTCGGCCAGGCGCTGGGTGATGACGAGGCCGAGGCCGGTGCCCTGGTACGTCCGGGCGGTGGAGGCGTCGACCTGGCTGAACGGGAGGAAGAGCCGGTCCAGGTGATCGGCGGGGATGCCGATGCCGGTGTCCCGTACGGCGATCCGCACGGTGTCCCGGTCGTCGGGTAGAGGGGAGGACGCGGGGGAGAAGGGCGGCGCGGTGGAGACGTGGACGGTGACCGCCCCGTGCTCGGTGAACTTGACCGCATTGCCGAGCAGGTTGACCAGGATCTGGCGGATCCGGCCCTCGTCACCGGCGACCACCTCCGGGCAGTCCGCCGCCAGATGGCTGGAGAGGTGCAGGCCCTTGGCGTCGGCGGTCAGCGCGACCAGGTTCATCGCCTGCTGTACGCACGAGCGCAGCGCGAACGGCCGCTCCTCCAGGCTCAGCTCGCCCGCCTCGATCTTGGAGAAGTCCAGCACGTCGTTGATGATCACGAGTAGCGAGCCGCCGCTGGCGTGCACCGTCTCGACCAGCTCCCGCTGCCGGTCGTCCAGGTCGGTGCCGAGGAGCAGTCCGGTCATCCCGATCACCGCGTTCATCGGCGTACGGATCTCGTGGCTCATGGTGGCGAGGAAGGCCGACTTGGCCGCGGTCGCCGCGAGCGCCTCGTCGTGGGCGGAGACCATCGCGCTGGTGGAGGCGTTCACCGCGCGTGCCATCTGCGCCAGTTCCTGCGGCCCGGTGACCTCGGCGCGCTGGGTGAGGTCGCCCTCGAGGACGCGCTGGGCGGCCGCGGTCACCTGCCGGGCCGGCGCGGTGATCCGGTGGGTGATCCAGCGGGCGGCGAGCAGCACCAGCGCGGCGGTGACCACCGAGACCCCGAGGATCAGGCGCTGGGTGAAGGCGGCGCTGGAGTCGGTGGCGTCGATCTGCGCGGCCAGCCGGGACTCCTCGTGCCGGTGCATCGCGCCGACCAGGTCCAGCACCGGGTCCATGTCGATCCGGCCGGGGTCGTCGAGCAGCACCCCCAGCTGATCCAGATGGCGTTCCTGGACGGCGTCGCCGGCGACCTCGCGCCGCAGCCCGTCGACGCGCAGGCCGACCTGGGCGACGGCGTCCCGGTACCCGGGCGAGCCGGCCGGGGAGTGGTCCAGGTCGTGCACGGCGTCGTTCAGCCCGCCGAGCATCCCGAGCCGCATGTGCGAGTGCCGCAGCGGCTCCTGGCTCCGCTTCAGGTCACCGATCCGCACGTACGCGCCGGTGCCGACCACCGCGAGCGCGAGAAGCGCGAGCAGGAACCCGGCGGCGAGCATCCGGCCCACGGTCCAGCGGGAGATCCGGTCACCGCGGTCCGCCATGAGAACTACCCTAAGTAGCCGAGGGAGGGAGTGCGGTGACTTCCGTGCTGGTGGTGGACGACGACCCGACCGTGCTGCGGATCGTCGAGACGGTGCTCCGCTGCGGTGGTATCGCGGTGGAGAGCCGTGGCTCCGGGCGGGACGGTCTGCGCGCCGCGCACGAGCACGTGCCCGACCTGGCGGTGCTCGACGTGGCCATGCCGGACATGGACGGGCTGGCCGTGTGCCGTGCGCTGCGGGAGGACGCGGAGACCGCCGACGTCCCGATCATCCTGCTCACGGCGCGCGGGCGGTGGCTCGACGTGGCGTCCGGCTACGACGCGGGGGCGGACGACTACCTGGTCAAGCCGTTCACCGCGCAGGACCTGCTGCACCGTGTGGAGGTGCTGACCGGAGCCGGGCCGCGGTGACGGGCGGCCCGCTCCGGGCGTACCGGAGGGAACTCAGGAAGCGGACGGCCCGGCGCCGCCGCAGTCACCGCCACCACCCGGCCCGCCGCCGCCCGGACCGCCCGAGGGCATGCCCCCACCGGGACCGCCGGAAGGCGGGGCGCCGCCGCCACCGGGACCGCCCCCGGAGGGCATGGCACCGCCCGACGGCATGCCGCCGCCGGGACCACCGGAGGGCATCCCGCCGCCGCCCGGACCGCACGACGGGGTCGAGGTCGTCGTGGTGCCGGCCGGCGTGTCGGTGTCGTCGTCGGACGAGGAGTCGCCGCACGCGGTGATCAGCAGCGCGGTGGTCAGCGTGGCCAGCGCGAGTGCGGCGTGGTGCCGTCGTGTCGGGGTACGCAAGGAGGCTCCTGGGAATCGGGTCCGTTCGTGCGGAGGAACAGCCACAATCTACGATCATGAGCAAGCTACTGGGGCAAAACCGGAGTAAACGGCGCATCCGGTGGATCGGCGCCGGGATCGTCGTGCTGGGTGTGGCGGCCGGCTGCGTGATAGCGGTGATCAATCACGAGGACACCACGGTGACCGCGAAGATCGTGGTGTCCGACGTGGGCACCGGCGACGTCACGCTGGACGTGGCGACGACCGGCACGGTGGAGCCGGCCACCGAGCGCGACCTCTCCTTCGGGGTGGACGGCACGGTGGAGACGATCAAGGTTCGGGCCGGCACCACGGTCACCGCCGGGCAGAAGCTCGCCACCGTGGACAAGACGGACGCGACGACGGACGTCGACGACGCCGAGGACACCCTCGACGACGCCGAGGACCGGCTGGCCGCCGCGGAGACCGCGGCCGCGAAGGTGACGGCCAGCGCCACGATGTGCGTCACCGCGACCTCCGATCACCGCGGCGGCGGGGCCACCTCGACCGCGGTGGCCGCGGCCACCGGCGATGCGCCGCTCTCTCTGGAGCGGACCGCCGCGACCGCGTGCACCACGCCCGGCTACCCCGACACCCAGAACGATCAGGTGCTCAGCGCCGAACAGTCGGTCAACCGGGCGGAGGTCTCGGTCGCCGAGGCGAAGATCGCGCTGGCCGGGGCGACCATCAAGGCCCCGATCGCCGGCACCGTGGTCTCCGTCTCGGGCAGCGTCGGCGACAAGGTGAGCAGCGGGAAGACCTTCGTCACCCTGGCCGACACGTACGACATGCAGGTCGAGGCGGACTTCCCGGAGGCCGACGCCGGCTCGCTCGCGGTCGGGCAGACCACCACGATCACGCTCGCCGACCACGACGACACGCTCGACGGCACGGTGGTGCAGGTCGACCCGGTCGGCACCTCGGACGGCACGCTGGTCCGCTACGGCGTGGTGATCGCGTTCGGTGAGGCGCCCAGCGACCTGCTCGTCGGGCAGAGCGCGCAGGTCCAGGTCCGGGTCGGCGAGAAGAAGAGCGTGCTGCGCGTCCCGTCCACGTCGGTGCACGACGTCTCGGGCGGCTCCGGGACGGTCCTGGTCCGCCACGACGGCGAGTCGAAGGAACGCACGGTGACCGTCGGACTGCAGGGTGATTCCTACACCGAGATAACCGACGGACTGACCGCCGGAGAACAGGTCGTACGTTCCTGGTGATCGGGAATACCGGCGAACACCCCACCACGAACCGGTCGCTGAGGACATGATGGCTCATGTGAAAGCCCTTCGTTCACCCAGCACGGCGATCAACGCCCTGCTGGCCCTCCTGGTCGTGGGCGCCGTCATCTGGGGCGTCACTCTGATCAGGGATACATCCTCCGGAAACGAGGCTGCGGCCTCCGGCGTTCGTACCGTCACCGTCACGCAGGGTACGGTCACCAAGACCGTCTCCGCGGACGGCACGGTGGAGAGCGCCTCGACCGCCGCCGCGACGTTCGAGACGTCCGGCACGGTCACCAGTATCAAGGTCAAGGTCGGGGACACCGTCACGAAGGGCCAGCTCCTGGCCCGGGTGGACGCGAGCGATGCCCAACGCTCGCTGGACCTGGCCGAGGCCAACCTCGATGCCGCGAACGACGCCCTGGACCGGGCCGAGGACGCCGGCACCGACACCACCACCGCGGAGAACGAGGTCACCTCGGCCGAACTGGCCGTGGACGACGCTCAGGCCGCGGTGGACGGCACCAAGCTCACGGCCCCGATGGCGGGTACGATCACCGCCGTCAACGGGACCGTGGGCGGATCCTCCTCTTCCTCCGGATCCAGCGGGGGAAGCAGCAGTTCGAGTACGAGCACCAGCTCCGGTGGCTTCATCGATCTGGCGGATCTCAGCAAGATGCAGATCACCGCCTCGTTCTCCGAGTCCGACGCGACCTCGCTGAAGGCCGGGCAGTCCGCGACAGTGACGTGGAACGCCCTGGAGAGCGCGGAGACCACCGGCAAGGTCGTCCTCGTCGACCCGACCGCGACCACCAGCAACAGCGTGGTCACGTACGGGGTGACGATCAGCCTGCCGGACCCGCCGGACGGCGCCAAGCCGGGCCAGACGGTCAGTGTCGCGGTGGTCACCGGCAGCGTGGAGAACGCCGTCTCGGTCAACTCGGCGGCGGTCACCGCGACCGGCCGCCGGTACACCGTCACGGTGCTCGACACGTCCACCAACACCCAGGAGACCCGCCAGGTCCAGGTCGGGCTCGAGGGTGACGACGCGTACCAGGTCACCTCCGGGCTGACCGCGGGCGAGAAGGTCGTCATCCCGACCAGCACGACCACCACCAGCAACTCCAACTCCGGTGGGGGTTTCGGTGGCGGTGGCGGGTTCACCGGTGGTGGCGGGGGCCAGGGCGGCCCTCCGGGCGGGCGCTGAGCGATGACCCGGCCGGTCCTTGACGTCCGCGACCTCACCAAGGTTTACGGGGAGGGCGAGACTGTCGTGCGCGCCCTCGCCGGCGTGTCGCTGCAGGTGGATCGTGGCGACTATGTGGCGATCATGGGCTCGTCCGGGTCGGGCAAGTCCACCCTGATGAACATTCTGGGCTGTCTCGACATCCCGTCCACGGGGTCCTACCTCCTGGACGGGGTGGATGTCAGCCGGCTCACCGACGCCCAGCTCGCGCTGGTGCGGAACCGGCTGATCGGGTTCGTGTTCCAGTCGTTCAACCTCATCCCGCGTACGTCGGCGGTGGCGAATGTGGAGCTGCCGCTGGCGTACTCGGGGATGCGCGCCGCGGAACGACGGCGGCGTGCGATGTACGCGCTCGATGTGGTCGGCCTGGCGGACCGGGCCGACCACGAGCCCAACCAGCTCTCCGGTGGGCAGCAGCAGCGGGTCGCGGTGGCCCGCGCGCTGGTCACCGAGCCGGCCCTGCTGCTGGCCGACGAACCGACCGGCAACCTGGACAGCCACTCCACCGAGGACGTGCTCACCGTCTTCGACGACCTGCACGCGGTCGGGCGCACCATCGTGCTGATCACCCACGAGCCGGACGTCGGCGCGCGTGCCGGCCGCCTGATCAAGCTCTTCGACGGCCGGATCTCCTCCGACATGCGCCAGGACCAGCAGGGACGGCACGCCGCATGACGACTTCACGACCTTTTTCCGGTACGGCACCGGGGCGCCTGCCATGAACTCGACGGAGATCGTGCGCTTCGCACTGCGCGGCCTGAGCGCGAACAAGCTGCGCACCGCGCTGACCATGCTCGGCATCCTGATCGGTGTCGCCGCGGTCATCCTGCTGGTCGCGGTCGGCAACGGCTCGGCCCAGGCGGTCGCCGACCGGATCTCGGCGCTCGGCACCAACACGCTGACCGTGATGAGCACCAGCCGCGGCTCGGGCGGTCTCACCGTCAAGGTCGCCGAGGCGCTGGAGAACCGGGAGCTCGCGCCGGACGTGCAGTCGGTGTCGCCGGTGGTCAGCACCTCGGGAACGCTCACGTACGAGGGCAGCGACCACGACGTGAGCTCGTTCATCGGCACCACCCAGGACTGGTTCGCCGCCTCCACGTACGCGATCGGCACCGGCGCCCTCTTCACCGCCGACGACGAGGCGCAGGCCCGCCGGGTGGTGGTGATCGGGCAGACCGTGCAGGAGGAGCTCTTCCCCGGCGTGGACCCGGTCGGCGAGCAGGTCACCATCGGCGGCGCGCTCTTCACCGTGGTCGGCGTCCTGGAGGAGAAGAGCAGCTCGTCCGGCCAGTCCGACTCCAACGACATCGCGGTCGCCCCGATGACCGCCGTGCAGCAGGTCCTCGCCGGGTACGGCTCGCTGAGCTCGATCCTGGTCGAGGCGAAGGACTCCGACCAGGTCGACACGGTGGAGAGCGAGATCACCACCATCCTGGACCAGCAGCTCCCGGCGGACAGCGACGGCACCGCGACGTACCGGATCCAGAACGCCTCCCAGCTGCTGGAGACGCAGACCGAGACCGCCGACACGTTCACCACGCTGCTCGGCGCGGTCGCCGCGATCAGCCTGCTGGTCGGCGGCATCGGCATCACCAACATCATGCTGGTCACGGTGACCGAGCGGACCCGGGAGATCGGCATCCGCAAGGCGCTCGGCGCACCCCGCCGGGTGGTGCTCAGCCAGTTCCTGATCGAGGCGACCCTGCTGAGCGTGATCGGTGGCAGCCTCGGGGTGGCGGCGGCCCTGATCGGCGCCCGCTTCGAGATCGTCGGTGTGAAACCGGTGATCGTGCCCAGCTCGGTCGGGCTGGCCCTGGGCGTCTCGGTCCTGATCGGACTCTTCTTCGGCGGTCTGCCGGCCGCCCGCGCCGCCCGGCTCCGCCCGATCGACGCGCTGCGCTACGAGTAGCCCGGCGATTTATCACCTTATTTCCGGCTTTGGTTGTTCCGTATTTCCGGCTCTGGCCCGTTCCGCCGGCGCCGCGTGACCAGTGAGGTTTCCACGTTGAGCAACGACGACACCCAGGTCCTGCCCCGTACGCCCACCGAGCAGGAACACGACGACCTGAACGCCGCGATCGCCGGCGCCGCGCCCAAGCGGTGGTGGAACCGGACCACCCTGGTGCTGGTAGCCCTGGTGATGCTGGTCGGCGGCTTCCTCGGCGGCGTCTGGGTGCACAAGCAGTGGGGCGACGACACGTCCAGCGCGAGCGCACCGGGCGGCAGCGGCAGCGGCGGCTTCCCGACCGGCGGCGGGATGCCCAGCGGCGCCGGGACGCAGAGTGGCGCCGGGATGCAGGGCGGCGCCGGGATGCCGAGCGGCGGCGCGGGGATGGGCCAGCAGGGCGCCACCCCGGGCACTTCCGGGACGATCCTGAGCGTCGACGGCAGCACGATCTACGTCCAGACGTCCGGCGGATCGACCGTGACGGTCCGGACCAGCGACAGTACGGCCGTCACGAAGTCCAGCACGGTGACCGTCTCCGAGCTGGTCGCGGGCGAGAAGGTGACCGTTCAGGGGACGACGGACTCGGCCGGCGTGGTCGAGGCGACGACGGTGAGTGCCGGCTGACCCTGCCTCGGCGCAGGCCGGGTGCGTTCTCCCGGCGCGGGCAGCCGCCGTCGGCCGTACCCCGGTCCCGTGTACGGAGTTCGGTCCCGCTCCGCTTGGAGGGCGCGGGGCGGCGCGGGCCGGGGCGGCGCGGGGGGCGGTGCGTGTGCACGGACGGCCGGGGCGGCGCGGGCCGGGGCGGTGCGTGTGCACGGACGGCGTGGGTGGGGCGGTGCGTGTGCACGGACAGCGTGGGTGGGGCGGTGCGTGTGCACGGACGGCGTGGGTGGGGCGGCGCGTGTGCACGGACGGCGTGGGTGGGACGCCGGGCGCACACGATCAACCGCAAGCAGGGGCGGTGGGCGTGCACGATCCGCGATCGTGTACTCGCGCGGCCGTCAGAGGGGTGCCAGAACGACTCACTCGGCGATCGGGGATTTCCGCCGCCCCGGCCGGCCATGATCGTGAGCCCGGGCCGCCCAGGGCGTCACCGCTCATCGATGGGTGATCGCCGCGGAGTTCGTCTCGCAGGTCACTCACGACGAAACACGACCGCGTCGGCTGGCCCTGTGTGCGGGCTGTCAGTTCCTGTGGATCGGCCGGTAAGCCACAAGTCGGCCGGGTACCCGCCGATGAACTCCACCGTCCGGGGCGACAGGCGCCCCACCCGGAACGGGGAGTCATACCGCATGACATCGATCAGCAGCCTCTCGTCGGCCAGCACCTCGTCGTACTACACGCAGTCGCTGAGCCGCACGAAGCCGAAGGACGACCCGCTGGCCAAGGTCGCCGAGACGCTCGGGCTCAGCACCGACCAGCTCAAGGAGCAGCTCCAGGGCGGCAAGACCCTCAACGACGTCGCCACCGACCAGGGTGTCTCGCACGACGACCTGATCGCCTCCATCGAGTCCACGCTGCCCTCCGACGCGGGTTCCACCGCCGCCGAGGACATCGCGGCCGGCCGCAACACTCCGCCGCCCCCGCCGCCGCCCGGCGGCCCTCGCGGCGAGAACGCGTGCCTGCAGGACGACGAGAAGCTCACCCAGATCAGCGACCTGCTGAACATGGACACCAAGGAGGTCACCGACTCGGCCACCACGGCCTCCAGCCTGATCGGCCTGCTCCAGAACAAGGGCGTCGACCTCAGCCAGCTCCGCAACGTCCTCAACCAGAGCGGCGACCTCCTCGACGTGACCGCGTGACCCGGAGGGATTCCGGGCGGCGGCACCTCCCCACCCACCGCCCGGAATCCGGTCGTCCCATCGTCCGGTCGTCCCACCGTCCTGGGCGCGCCATTGTTCGGTTGTCCTACCGTCCTGGGCGCGCCATCGTCCGGTCGTGCCCGCCCTGCCGGAGGTCGGTCGCGGTCAGGCGGGGGGTGTCCTTCCTCGTCAAGCAGGGGCGTCCTCCAGGGCCGGGGCGGGGGAACGTCGCCGGGTGGGTGACCACCAGTTCGCGCGGCCGAGCAGGACCATGGTGGCCGGGACCAGCAGGCCGCGGATCACCGTGGCGTCGACCGCGACCGCCACGGCCAGCCCGACGCCCATCATCTTGACGACCGGGCTCGTGGTCAGAGTGAACCCCGCGAAGACGCACACCATGATCAGTGCCGCCGAGGTGATCACCACGCCGGTGCCGGCCAGCCCGTCACGGACCGAGCGGGCGTTGTCGCCGGTCCGCAGCCACGACTCGCGAACCGCCGTCAGCAGGAACACCTCGTAGTCCATCGAGAGCCCGAAGAGGAGCGCGAAGAGCATCATCGGCACGTAGGACTCGATCGGCACCGGACCGTCCAGACCGAACAGCCGGACACCCCAGCCCCACTGGAAGACCGCGGTCAGCACGCCGTACGCCGCCGCGACCGAGAAGAGGTTCATCACCGCCGCCTTGACCGCGATCACCGGTGCCCGGAAGGCGAGCTGGACCAGTAGCGCGGCGAGCAGCACCACCACCGCGATGACCCAGGGCATCCGCTGCGCCACCCGGTCGGCGAGGGCCGCCTTCACCGCCGTCTGCCCGGTGACGTGTACGGTCATCCCCTCCGCGGGCAGCGACCGCAACGCGTCCACGGTCTCCACCGTCCGCGGGTCGCCCGGCGCGCTGTCCGGGATCACCTTGATGATCGCGATAGCCCCGTCCGCGGAGATCCTGGCCTGCTGTACCCGTGCCACCCCGGGCGTCGCGCGGATCGCCGCCTGAAGCGTTTCGACCCGCGTGGCAGAGATGCCCGAACCAGGAGTTCCGGAGTCGGAGCTCCCGGAGTCGGAGGCCCCGGAGTCGGAGGGGTCTGCGGCGGAGGAGCTTGACTCGGAGGGGTCTGCGGCAGGGGAGCTCGACGGGGAATGGCTGGAGGCGGAGGAGCCGAGCGCAGGGGTTCCGGAGACCGTGTCGAGTTCGGCGACGACGGAGAGCGGGCCGTTCACGCCGGGGCCGAACGCGGTGGCGATCGCGTCGTAGCCCGCGCGGGCGGTGCTGCTGGACGGCTCGTCGCCGGGATCGGTCTGGCCGAGCGTCATCGCGGTGGCCGGCGCGGCCAGTGCCAGCAGCAGGAGGACCGTGCCGAGAGCGTACGGCCACGGCCGGCGGGTGACCCGGTCGGCGAGCGCGCCCCAGACCGAGCCCCGCGACGGCGATCGCCGTCGGCGCAGCGGGAGCGCGTCGATCCGCGGGCCCAGCACGGCGAGCAGCGCCGGGAGCAGGGTGACCGCCGAGGCGACGGCGACCAGCACGATCAGACCGGCCGTCCAGCCGAGCGTGCCCAGGATCGGGACGCCCGCCACGGCGAGCCCGGCGAGCGCCACGATCACGGTGCCCCCGGCGAACGCGACCGCGCTGCCCGACGAGGCCACGGTCGCGACGATCGCCGCGGCACGATCGGCACGATCGGCACGATCGGCGCGATCGGGTGCGCCGGGGTGTGTGGTCGTCAGGGTGCGGTAGCGGGTGATCATGAAGAGGGCGTAGTCGATGCCGACGCCGAGGCCGATCATCGTGGCGACCGTGGTGGCCACCGTGGGGACCGAGGTCAGGTGACCGGCCAGCCCGATCGCGCCGAGGCCGCAGACCAGGGTGAGCAGGGCGGTGAGCAGCGGCAGGCCGGCCGCGACCAGGCCGCCGAAGGCGATCACCAGGACCACCAGGGCGACGGCGAGGCCGAGCGCCTCGCTGCGGTGCGTGTTCGTCTCGGACCGGGCCAGCACCCCGCCCGGCAGCACCTCCAGGCCGGACCGCCCGGCCGGTGCGGCGGCGTCCAGCACCGCGTCGATCGTGTCCGCGCCGACGTCACGCGGGTCCACGTCGAACTGGACGGTCACGTACCCGGTACGCCCGTCGGCGCTCAACGAGCCGGCCGCGGCGCTCGGCGGGGTGGCCGACACGACGTGGTCGATCGCGGCGATGCCCCGCACCGTCGCGTCGACCGCGGTCGCGTCCAGGGCGCCGGCGGTGGAGCGGAGCACGACCTGCCCGGTCGCGCCGTCACCGCCCGGGACGTGCTGCTCGATCAGGTCCCGCCCGCGCTGGGCGTCGCTGCCCGGCAGCGTGGTGTCGTCGTCCACCGGGCGGCCGAGAGTGATCACCAGGGCGCCCACCGCCACGGTGATCAGCAGCCAGCTGGTGATCATCAGCCACGGGCGGCGGACGGCCGCCCGCCCGATCCCGGCGAACACCCGATAGGTGCCGCTGCCCTCGTCGGCCGCGCTCATGCCGTGGTCCCTTCACAGTCATCGCCGTCGCCTGGGGTGACGACGGCCGTGGTGGTGTCGCCTGGGGTGGCGCGGCTCGTGGTGGTGTTGCCCGCGGTGGCGTCGCTCGTGGTGGTGACGGCCGGGGTGGTGACGGCCGGGGTGGCGACGGGCGGGGTGGTGGTCCGGCCGAGGGTCAGGTGCGAGCCCTCGACGGTCAGGTGGAGGCCGTCCGCGGCGGCCTCGGCGGAGCCGTATCGCAGGCCGGCCGGGAGGGTGGGCAGCGCCACCGTGCGCGGGGCGGCCCGGGCACCCAGGTCGGTGGCGGGGAGCCGCACGCCCAGGGCGGTCACCTCGACCTCGTCGGGTCGCACGACCAGCGAGCCGCCGGAGATCGACGGCGTGGCGTGCACGACGACGGGGACGTCCCGGCCGAGCAGCCGGACCGTGGTGTCCAGCCGCAGCCGCCCGGCGTCGTCGTAGGCGAGCGGGAGACCACCCGGCAGGTCGGCGTACGCGATGATTGCGGTGACCGAGAGCGAACCCGCGGAGAAGGAGGCAGCAGAGGAAGGGCCGGAGGGCAGGGTGACGTCGTGCGCGGTCGCGCGCACCGACGCCCGGAGCGTGCCGACCGGGACGTCCTCGGCCGACACCCGGACCGTGTCGAAACGGCCGCGCGCCAGCTGCGTCACGAACGGCAGCCCGCCGAAGCTGACCGACGGCCGCACGGTGAGCCCGGCGGCGCAGCGCAACCGGTCGGCCGCCCGCGCGCCCGCGCCCGCCGCCGCCACCCGGTCGGCGCCGACGCCGGCCGTCATCAGAAACGCCGTCACCGCACCGGTGATGACCAGGGATCTCTTTCGCACCCGTCAATGGCACCAAGCCACCATGACGGTTCGATGCGAGCCGGATGAGAGTTGATTAGGAAAGCGGGAGCGTGAACCAGACCGTGGTTCCGGCGCCCGGTTCGGACTCGATGCCGCTCCGCCCGCCGTGCGCGCGCACCGCCTCGGCCACGATCGCCAGGCCCAGGCCCGCGCCCTGGGCGGCCCGCGCCCGTGACTCGTCGGCCCGCCAGAAGCGCTCGAACGCGTGCGCCGCCGCCTCCGTGCTCAGGCCCGGCCCGTCGTCGGCGACCGCCACCCGGACCAGCCGGTCACCCTCGGTCACCGAGATGCGGGCCGGGGTGCCCGGCGGGGTGTGCGCGCGGACGTTGCCCAGCAGGTTCGCCAGGATGCGCCGGATGGTGCCGGCGTCGCCGACCACCACGTGCGCGGCGTCCATGACGACCGAGACGGGACGGTCCGGCTCGACCGCGCGGGCGTCGGCGGCCGCGTCCTCGATCAGCGGGGCCAGGTCGACCGGTTCGCGGCGCACCGCCGGTTCGGCGTCCAGCTTGGCGAGGTAGAGCAGCTCGTCGACGAGCGTGCCCATCCGGGCGGCCTCCTCGTCGATGCGGCGCAGCACGTCCGGCCGCCGGTCGAGATCGACCACCCCGGAGCGCAGCAGCTGGAGATAACCACTGATCGAGGTGAGCGGGGTGCGCAGCTCGTGCGAGGCGTCCGCGACGAACGCCCGCATCCGCTCCTCCGAGCGCTCCCGGGCTGCCATCGCGCTCTGGATCCGGGTCAGCATCCCGTCCACGGCCACGGTCAGCCGGCCCACCTCGGTCGCGGCCGCCGCGCTCGACGGCGGTGGCGCGCCGACCCGCCGGCTCAGGTCCCCGTCGGCGATCGCACCGGCCGTCGCGGCGATCTCGTCGAGCGGCCGCAGCCGGTGCACGACCAGCCAGAGCCCGAGCGTGGTGACGACGACGAGCACGACGCCCCCGGAGACCACGGTGATCAGGGCGAGCCGGGCGACCGCACCGGTCACCGGGCCGAGCGAGAGCCCGATCAGCACCCGTGAGCCGTCGTCCAGGGTCACCACCACGACGCGGTAGCGGACGCCCGCCGCGGAGGTCACCGTCTGCGGTGTCGTCCGCTTCGGATCAGCCAGGTCGAGCAGCGGGCCGGGTGGCAGCGGGGTGCCGCCCTCCAGCCGGACGGTACGGCCGTCGGCGCGCCGGTACTCGATCAGATACTCCGTCACCGAGACGACCGAGCGCATCTCCGGGCCCTGCGCGTCGCGTGCCTCCAGGACGGCGGCGCGCTGCCGGATCAGCACGGCGCCGGCCGTCAGCTGCTCGTCGGTGCGCTGGAGGAGGTACGCCCGGAGCGCCACCGCCGCGGTCACACAGGTGATGAGAAGCCCCGCGGCGGCCAGTGCGGTCATCGCCGTGACCAGGGAGAACCGCAGGGTCCGGGTCATGACTCGAGTTGCAGCGCGTAACCCCAGCCGCGGCGCGTGACGATCAGCGGTGGGCCGTGCCGGTCGAGTTTGCGGCGGAGATAGCCGACATACGTGTCGACGACGTTGGAGACCGCGGCCGAGTCCATCTCCCAGACCGCTGCGAGGATCTGTGACCGGCTCAGCACCAGCCCGGGATTGATCAGGAAGTAGCGCAGCAGCCGGAGCTCGGTGGGCGACAGGGACAGCGGTTCGCCGGCCCGGGTGACCCGCAGCGTCGCCTCGTCCAGCTCGACGTCGGCGTAGCGCAGCGTGGTCGACGGCGGCGCGGGCGGTGGTGTGGCGGCCCGGACCCGGCGCAGCACGGCGCGCACCCTGGCGAGCAGCACCTCGACGTCGAACGGCTTGGTCACGTAGTCGTCTCCGCCGAACGCGAGGCCGCTGACCTGGTCGGCGTCCGCGTCCCGGGCGGTGAGGAAGATGATTCCCGCGTCCAGCCCGGTCTCGCGCAGCCGGCGGCAGACCGCCATCCCGTCGCCGTCCGGCAGCATCACGTCGAGCAGCACCAGGTCGGGCGGGTGCTCGGCGGCGGCGGCGATCGCCCGTGCGGCGGTGGCGGCGGTGTCGACCGTGAAGCCGTGGAAACGGAGCACGGTGTCGAGCAGGTCGAGGATGTTGGGCTGGTCGTCGACGACGAGGATCCGGTTCATGGCCCGCCCATCACAGCACGCGGAGATGAGAGCGCGATGAGAGACCGGCACGAGGGGAGACCGGCGCGCGGGGAGGCCGGCACGAGGGGAGGCCGGCACGAGGGGAGGTCAGCGCCGGTTGCGGCGGATCAGCGTCACGGCGAGCGACGCCGCGAAGAGGTCGATCGCGATGACCACGCCCGGCCACCCGAAGAGCAGCATGACCAGCGGGGTGCTGATGAAGAGCAGCGCGCAGAGCACCGGGATGGTGGGGAAGGGCCGCTCGTCGCCGGGATCGCTCGACATGCGCGCGGCGAACTCCGGGTCGGCCTGTACGACCCGCTGCTCCAACTCGGCCAGCGCGCGCCGCTCGTTGTCGTCCAGCATCTTGCCGCCCTCGGAGTCCTCGGCTCCCTCATCACCATAGCGACCATCGGCTTCCCCCGGCCGATTTCCGGGCAGCCCGAAATCGCTCAGGGACGGCGTACGCGGAAATGATCTGAAACGAAGGAAACGGTTCTTTGACAGGGATTGGTGCGAAACCTAACGTCCGTATATGGAGAGGTTGCGCCGTTACACCGCGTGCGAGTCACCGACCGGAGACGCGAGGGCCCTGAGCGTGCTGGCGGACGTCCTCGACGAGGATGCGCGGCGGGCCGGATTCGAGACCGCGCGGGAGCGTCATCCGACCGGTGACCACCTGATCTGGACCCGCCCGGCCACCGGAGCCGATCGTGGCCGGATCCTGGTGCTCAGCCACTATGACACGGTGTGGCCGGCCGGGACCCTGAAGCACATGCCCTGGACCGTGGAGGGCGACGTGATCCGCGGGCCGGGCGTCTACGACACGAAGGCCGGCCTCGTCGCTCTCCTCGACGCGGTGACCGCCATTGATCGGCACCCGGAGATCCGGGTGCTGGTGATCGCGGATGAGGAGGTCGGCTCGCCGACGGCCCGCGAGCTGGTCACCGCGGAGGCGCGGGCGGCCCGCGCCGTCCTCGGCATGGAGCCGCCCCATCCCGGCGGCGACCTGAAGACCGCCCGCCGCGGGAGCACCCGCGCCCGGATCGAGGTCACCGGGGTCGAGGCGCACGCCGCGCTCGACCCGGAGGGCGGCGTCAACGCGATCGACGAGCTGGTCGACCAGCTCGTCAGGTTCCGGGCCCGGATCGCGGAGTACCCGGTGCTGGTCAACACGGGCACCGTCAGCGGGGGCGGACGGACCAACGTGGTGGCCGGAAGTGCCCATGCCGATCTGGGGTTCCGCTTCGTTGATCAGACGAGTGAGCGGGCCGTACTGGCCGAGCTGGAGTCGCTGGAGCCGGTCCGGAAGGGCGCGACGGTCGGCACCCGGCTGCTGTCCCGGCGCCCGACATGGCCGGCGGACGGTGCCGGTGCCGGGCTGCTCGCCGCGATCACCGCGATCGCGGCCGGAATCGGTCAGACGATCGGTGGGCGGGCGGCGGACGGTGCGGCCGACACGAACACGACGGGAGCGCTGGGGTGTCCGACCGTCGATGGACTGGGCCCGGCCGGCGGGGGTGCGCACGCCCGGACCGAATGGGTGTCGATCACCGGCATCCGGGAGCGCACCGCCCTGCTCGCCGCCCTGCTGACGGAGTTGTGAGCCATGCCGCCCACCGACGTTGACGTGCGCGACCTGGAGGGGCCCGCCGAGTGGAACGGTGCCGTGCGGCTCTACCGGGAGGTGTTCGGCTACCGCGACCCCACGTGGGGGATCAATCCGCGTCTCCTCGCCGCCCTCCGGGACAACGCCGGCACCGCGATCGGCGCGTTCCGCGGCGGCGAGCTGATCGGATTCTGCTACGGGTTCACCGCCGTCGACGCGGGCGGGATCTACCACTACTCGCAGGCGGCGGCGGTCGCCCCGGCGGCGCAGGGCAGCGGCGTCGGCCGCCTGCTCAAGCACGCCCAGGCCGAGAGGGCGCGAGCGACCGGTGCGCGTTCGCTGCGGTGGGTCTTCGATCCGTACGCCCTGCGGAACGCCCATTTCAACCTGACGACCCTGGGTGCGCACGGCCTCCGGTTCCTGCCGGACTACTACGGCGAGCCGGGCACCGATCGCGTCCTGATCAGCTGGGACCTGGCCGGCGGGGCCCCGCACCGGCCCGGCCCGTCCGTCGTGGTGGCAGCGGGCGAGACGTACGCCGCGGAGCGGCCCGCCGAACGGTCCTGGCTCCGCCGTGAACTGCTGGAACGCTTCGCCGAGGGCGGTCGTCTCGTCGCGGTCACCCGGTCGCCGGACCTGCCGGGCTCGGTCACCTACCGCTTCGGCCGATGTGAGGCCGACGCGAGGCGGATGTGAGGCCGACGCGAGGCGGATGTGAGGCGGATGTGAGGCGGATGTGAGGGGGCGTGACCGGGATTGAGCGCGATCAGGGTTGACCGTGTCGAGCTGCGCCGGGTCCGGCTACCGCTGATCCACCGGTTTCGGACCAGCTCGCACGCCAAGCGGGAGCTCGAGCACATCCTCGTCGCCCTGACCGATGCCGACGGTGCGGTCGGGTGGGGGGAGATCGCGTCCCCGAGTGGGCCGTTCTACTCCGCCGAGACCGTGGCGAGCTGCTGGGCGGTGGCCCGCGATCACCTCACCCCGCTGGTGCTGGGCCGGGAGTGGGAGCATCCGGCGGAGCTCGCCGGGGCGATGGCGAGGGTCCGGGGGAACCACTTCGCGCGGGCCGGGTTCGACATGGCCGCCTGGGCGCTGTGGACCGCGAAGGGCGGCGTACCGCTGGCGGCGGCGCTCGGCGGGACCCGGCCGTCGGTCGAGGCCGGGGTGTCGCTGGGTATCGAGGCGAGCGTCGACGAGCTGGTCGAGCAGGTGGCGGCCCGGGTGGCCGAGGGCTACCGGCGGGTCAAACTGAAGATCGCGCCGGGCTGGGACGTCGCGCCGACCCGTACCGTGAAAGCGGTTTTTCCAGAAATCTCGGTTCATGTCGATGCGAACGGCGCCTACTCGCTCGACGATCTCGGCGTCTTCCGGGAACTGGACGGGCTCGGGCTCACGATGATCGAGCAGCCGTTCGCCCCGCGGGCCCTCGTCGACCACGCCGTCCTGCAGGGGCTGATCGGTACGCCGGTCTGCCTGGACGAGTCGGTCGAGGAGCCGGACGACCTGATCACCGCGCTGCGCCTGGGCGCCGTCCGGATCCTCAACGTCAAGGTGTCCCGGATGGGCGGGCTGACCCCCGCGGTCCGCGTCCACGACCTCGCCCGGGCCGAGGGTGTGCCGGTCTGGTGTGGCGGGATGCACGAGTTCGGGATCGGCCGGGCGGCCAATGTGGCACTGAGCGCGCTACCCGGCTTCACCCTGCCCTCCGACGTCTCGGGCTCCGCCAAGTACTACCGGCGGGACGTCACCACCACGCCGGTGACCTGCGTGAACGGTGTCGTCGTGGTGCCCTCCGAGCCCGGGCTGGGCTGGCATCCGGACATCGGCTTCATCGCATCGCGGACGCTTCAGGCCGAATCGGCACAGGGTTAGCACAGCTCTCTTTGAGGGTTTTTTGAGGTTCTCTTCAGTGGCCGGTGACGGGGAAAGCGCTTACCGTATAGATCGAAGTTCATCTATACGTAACCCTGCGGCCGGATCCCGTTAAGCCACGGACCCCCGGCCGGATACGCCCGGGAGGTCGTCCCACTATGCACCGTATCGCGCTGTTCGCGATAGATCTCGTCGCGGTGAGCCTGCTCGTCTTCGGTCTCTACTTCCCACGGCACCGTCGCCGTGACCTGGTGGTGGCGTACCTCGGGGTCAACGTCGGCGTGCTGGCGGTGGCCGGATCACTCAGCTCCAGCACGGTCGGCGCGGGCCTCGGCCTCGGCCTCTTCGGCGTGCTGTCGATCATCCGGCTCCGCTCGACCGAGCTGGACCAGCACGAGGTGGCGTACTACTTCTCCGCGCTGGCCCTGGGCATCCTCGGCCCGCTCGGCGACGGCACGCCGTGGATCGCGCCGTCGATGATGGTGCTGATCCTGGTGGTGATGTACCTCGGCGACCACCCGGCGCTGTTCCGCTCGTACCACCGGCAGACCCTGGTGCTGGACTCGGCGATCACCGACCAGGTGGCCCTGGTCGCGCAGGTCGAGCGGATCCTCGGCGCCCGTGTCCACAAGACCACGGTGGAGCGGGTGGACCTGGTCAACGAGACGACCCTCGTCGAGGTCCGGTACTCGTACCCCAAGAACCACAACGCCGCCGTCATGGCCGAGGTGAACCGATGAGCGTGGCCACCCACCTGGATCCGATCTCACTCACCGAGCTCACCGAGAAGGCCGCGCTGCAGACGCGGGTGGACAGGAAGTACGTGTTGCGCTGGGACGACGCGATGGCGCTGCTGCCCGCGCTGGACCGCACCACACGGGTGCTGGAGATCGACGGCGAGCGCAACTTCCGCTACCGGTCCGTCTACTTCGACACCCCCGACCTGGTCTGCTTCCGGCTGACCGCGCACCGGCGGCGCCGCCGTTTCAAGGTGCGCACCCGGACCTATCTCGACTCGGCGCTCTGCTGGCTGGAGGTCAAGACCGAGGGCTTCCGCGGCGGCACGGTCAAGAACCGTCTCCCGTACGAGGTCGGCGACTTCGAGACGGTGGCCCCGGGACGCTGGTTCGTCGAGGAGATCCTCGGCGACCGGGCGGTGGTCGAGCTCGCGCCGGTGCTGGTCAGCGAGTACCGGCGGACCACGTTCTACCTGCCCGACGGCGACTCGCGGGTCACCCTGGACACCGAGCTGAGCTGGAACGGCGTGGACGGCGATGTCCTGACGCCGCGGAATCTCGCGATCATCGAGACGAAGACCGCGTCGGCCGCCTCCCCCGTCGACCGGCTGCTCTGGGCGCGCGGGCACCGTCCCACCGCCATCTCGAAATATGCGACCGGCCTCTCCGCGCTGCGCCCCGAGCTGTCCGCACCTCGCTGGCGACGGACGCTGCGCACTCATTTCTGGTGAAAAACCCCTATCGGAAGGACACCACCCCCATGCCCAGCATCCCCCGGCTGGTAGCACCCGCTGTACTCGGTCTCGCTCTCGTCGCGGTGCCGGTGGCCACCCCCGCCTACGCGGCCGGCACCGCGGCGGCCACCGCCCTCGCCGCCAACCAGGCCAGCCACGACGACACCGCGGATCACACCTGGAACGAGTCGGACGTCGCCGCCGTGACCCTGACCGGCAGCAGCGCGACCACGACCAGCTCGAACGTCACCGTCTCGGGCAGCACGGTCACCGTGACGGCGGCCGGCACGTACCGCTTCTCCGGCTCGCTGACCAGCGGCCAGATCGTGGTGAACAGCACCGGCACCGGCATCGTGCGGCTCATCCTCAACGGCGTCACGATCAGCGGCAGCGCCGCGGCCGTGAGCGTCGTCGCCGCCGACGAGGTCCTGATCAACCTGCAGGCCGGCTCGACGAACCGGCTCACCGCGACCGCCGCGCACGCGGTGGACTCGGCGGCCGACCTGACCATCGACGGCACCGGCGCGCTGGTCGTCACCAGCAGTGCCAACGACGGCATCAACAGCGCCGACGGCCTGGTCATCGACGCCGGCGCGATCACCGTCACGGCGGGCGACGACGCGATCCGCGGCCAGGACTACGTGATCGTGAACGGCGGCACCATCACCGCGACCGCCGGCGGCGACGGCCTCAAGTCCGACAACGACGCGGACACCACCCGCGGGTACGTCTACGTCTCCGGCGGCACGGTCGGTGTGACCGCCACCGGCGACGCGATCACCGCCGAGACCGACGTGCTGGTCGCGGGCGGCGCCATCACCGCGAAGTCCGGTGGCGGCAGCAGCGTCACACCGGGCGACACCTCGGCCAAGGGCCTCAAGGCCGGCGTCCTGGTGGCGATCAGCGACGGCACCGTCACCGCGGATTCGTCCGACGACGGCGTGCACTCCGACGCCGCGGTCACCGTCGACGGCGGCACGACCACGGTCGCCACCGGCGACGACGGCCTGCACGCCGAGACGAACGTGACGATCAGCGCGGGCGCCGTCACGGTCACCAAGTCCAACGAGGGCATCGAGGGCCTGAAGGTCTACCTCACCGGCGGCACCGTCAAGTCCACCGCCTCGGACGACGCGGTCAACGCCTCCGACCCGACCTACGAGGAGATGCAGAACTCGCCGAACGCCCTGGTCTCGGTGACCGGCGGCACCGTGCTCGTCGACGCGGGCACCGACGGCCTCGACTCCAACGGCGCGCTGACCCTCGGCGGCGGCACCGTCGTGGTTGCGGGCTCCGCGACCCGGGGCGGCGGTGAGGGCGGCCTCGACTCGAACGGCGCGCTCACCATCACCGGCGGCACGATCTACTCCACCGGGATCAGCGCCACCACCAGCACGCTGCCCACCTCGGGTCAGGGCTGGGTGTCGGTGACGTTCAGCGCCAACCAGGCCGCCGGGACGATCGTGCACCTGGCCACCACCTCGGGTACGCAGATCGCGTCCTACCAGTCCACGAAGGCGTTCAAGGCCGTGGTCTTCTCGTCGAGCTCGATCACCAGGGGCACCACGTACGCGGTCTACACCGGCGGTTCGGTCTCCGGTACGTCGGTCGGCGGCGGCCTCTACACGGGAGGCACCCTCTCCGGCACCCAGGTCACCACGGTGACCGCCGGCACCCGCTGATCGTGATCGTGCGGAGGGCCGCCGGGGAACCGGCGGCCCTCCGTCATGCGGTCACCCAGGAGAGGTCGGGCTCAACCGCGGTGGTGGTGTCGAGCAACCGCCGGTACTCCTCGGTGGCCAGGTCCTTCCCACCGCCGATGACCGCGCCCGACAGGCCCGGCCGGGGGACCCAGACCGTCCAGCCGCCCGGCTGCTCCGCCCGGTAGAGCGGCTCGTACCGGGAGTCGCCGGTGACCTCGCCGGTCTGCGCGAAGACGTGGGCGTCGTCGCCGTAGTCGGTCGAGGTGAAGGCGAGTTCCTGGAACCATCCGTCCGCGGTGGGCCGTACCCGGAGCGAGGTGTAACCGCGGCAGCGCTCCGGGACGCCGGTCGAGGCCATCGTCACCGGCACGGTGCCGGGACCGGCCGTCACCCGGCGGGCGATCTTCACGGCCAGGTCGGCGACGTTCGGGAAGCCGTAGACCTCCAGCGTCATCGGTGGCGCACCCCTCGGCCGCCAGGCGAGGAACGCGGCGTCGGTGATCATGAGCCGCCCCGTGACATCGCCGATCCTCACCCGCTCCCCGTCGTCGCCGTCGATCTTCTCGTCGACCGAGAACGCGATCTTGAGGTCCGGAGTGTCGGCGTCCGGGTCGTAGAAGGCGCCCGGCGGGAGCCAGATCCGGGTGGAGCCGCGCGACTCGCCGGCGTAGGTGGACGTGACCTCCCGGAATCGCTCGACCACCCCGTCGGGCAGCCAGCCGGGAAGGTAGCGGAGCGGCAGCCGTTCGGGCTCCGGAGCCGGCGCACTGCTGGGGATCGTCGCCGGCGGTGTGGGTGCCGGCGTGGGCCGGCGGCTCTGCAGCAGGAACGGGACGCCCACCGCTGCGGCGGTGCCCAGCGCGCCCGCCCCCGCGAGCAGCAGGCGCCGCTGCCGGTGGGCCCGCGCGTGGGCGGCGAGCCGGGCCTGGACCCGCTCGGGCGCCACCGTGGTGTCGGCGATCGCCTCGAACGCCGCCGTGATCAGCTGTTCCTCGGTCATGATCTCCTCCTTCGTGCCCGGATGTCGAGCGGAATTCAGACCGGCGCGGTCCGGGACGGCAGGTTCTGACGCAGGGTGGCCAGGGCACGGGACGCGTGACTGCGTACGGTCACCGGCCGGCACCCGAGCAGGTCGGCGATCTCCTGGTCGGAGAGGCCCTCGTAGAACCGCAGCGCCACCACGATCCGCTGCTTGACCGGAAGTGCCGCGATCCGCCGGATCATCGCGTCCCGTTCGGCGACCTCGGCGGAGGGGTCGTCACGCGCGCCGGAGACCGTGTCGAGCGCGCTCAACGACATCGGCACCACCCGGGCGGCGCGTTTGCGGCGCCAGGAGGTCAGCTCGTTGACGATCATCCGTTTCACGTACGCCTCGGGCACGTCCATCGCGCTGATCCGCTCCCACCGGGGCTGCGCCTTCGCCAGCACCTCCTGGACGATGTCCTCCGCGAGGTGCGGATCGCAGGCCAGCACCGTGGCGTAACGGAGCAGCGCGGGCAGCCGTACGTTCAGGTAGTCCTCGAAGCTCACCAGGCATCCCCCTTTCCGCACCTTGAAACGCGGTGAGCAACCGTATTTGTTGAGGCCGACCGGGTACCGTTTCGGACCATGGCCGGGTATCCGCGGTTCACCCTGACCGCGACGACGATCAGCTCGCCGGAGCCACGGCGGCTGGGGCACTTCTACGCACGCCTGCTGGAGTGGCCGGTGGTCACCGACACCGGCGGCTGGGTGGTGCTCGCCAACCCCGACGGCGGGGCGGGGCTGTCGTTCCACGATGAGCCCGCGTACGAGGCACCGGTCTGGCCGGGGCGTGCCGGCGTGCCGCAGATGCAGTCCCACCTGGACATCGAGGTGGACGACCTGGAGTTCGGGGTGGCCTGCGCGGTGGCGCTCGGCGCGACGGTCGCGCAGGAGCAGCCGCAGGACGGGGTGAAGGTCTGCCTCGACCCGGACGGTCACCCGTTCTGCCTCTTCGTGAGATGAGGAGCACCGGAAACGGGTCGGACAGGCGTTACACGGTTCGATAGTTTGTGGCCTCGACCATCGATCGAGGAGCACAGCGAGCATGACCGGCACGGGGGCCGAGTCCGGCGACGTCACACCGGACCCCTCTTCCACCCCACCATCGACCCCGAATCCGGCGCCCCCGGCGTGGGCGCCGCCCGCACCCGTCCCGCAGACGGGATACCCCGCGCCCGGATATCCGCCGCCCGGGTACCCCGTTCCCCCTCCCGGCTACGGCCCGCTGCCGCCCGGCGCACCGGGCGGCCCGCCGAGCCGCCGCCGTTCCGCGATCTTCACCGTGGCGGCCGTCCTGGTGATGGGCCTGATCTACGGAGCCTGCTTCGCCGGCAGCCAGTACGTGAACCGCACGATGTCCGAGAAGATCGAGTCCATCGCCGGGGAGACCGCCGCACCGGGCTTTCCGTACACCGAGGACGACCCCGCGCCGACCGCGAGCCAGGACCCGGCCGTCGACGAGGGCCCGCAGGCCAGCCAGTACCCGGCCGACAGCGTCTACGACCTCAACCGGGTCTGCCAGGAGGACGTCTACTACGCCGAGCTGCCGAAACGTACCGGGAAGGCGCCGCACCCGGTCCGGCTCTTCTACGACGCGGGCGACGACCTCTGGGTCCCGGACGGCGGGTTCTGGTACGACGAGGGGATCTCCGACGCCAACGAGCGCGTCTGGGGCTCCGACGACGTGGCCGAGGTCCAGATGATCGGGTGTCTGGAACGGGTCAGCACCGGCACGAAGATCCGGAACTGCGAGTACGACGACCCGGAACCCGAGACGGTCCAGCTCTACCGGGCCGGCTGGAGGCTCCGGGTGATCGAGGCCGCCACCGGGAAGGTGCTGCTCACCAAGTCCCTGAAGGGCGATGAGCAGACCTGCCCGTACGTCGTCTCGGTCGGCGAGGACAAGAAGATCTACGCCTCGGTCTCCGATCGGGCGAAGCTGAGCGCGCTCCGCCCCCTGGTCAAGAAGTAGGCGCGGCGATCGCCGGGGGGAGTTCGGGCACGCCGCGCGCCTGAACTCCCCACCCGGTCCGTGCCCCCGCTACTCCTCGGCGGCCTGCAGTACCGACACCGTGCCGTCGCGCCCGTTGGTCACGTACAGCCGCAGGCCGTCCGGCGAGAGCGCGACCACCCGCGGGCTGTTCCCCATGTCGACCGTCGAGACGACCTTCTTCTGCTTCAGGTCGAGCACCGACAGCGAGTCCGAGCCCTCGTTCACCACGTACGCGTGCACCCCGTCCGCCGCGACCATCACCGCCTGCGGGAGCTTGCCGACCTTGTAGCGCTGGATCAACGTCAACGTCTTGGTGTCGTACGTCTCCACGGTGTTGACGTCATAATTGGTCACCACCACCGTGCTGCCGTCCGGCGTGACCGCGACACTGTGCGGCGACCGTCCGACTTTGACATTCTTGGTGATCTTCCCGGTGGCCGTGTCGATCACCGACATCCGGCTCGACTCGTGATCCGAGGTGTATGCCGTCGTCCCGTCCGGGGAGAAGGCCACCCAGTGCGGGTTCGGCGGCGTGGTGATCTGCGAGACCTTGGCGAGCGTGTCCGCGTCGTAGATCTCCACCCGCGCGCCGTTGTGGATCGGCAGCCAGACCCGCCCGTCCTCCGCGATACCCGGCTGGAACGGCCGCGGGCCCGACTTCACCGACTTCACCAGCGACTTCTTCGCCGTGTCGATCTCCGCGAGCCCGTTACCGGTGAAGTCGTCCTCGAACATCGACACGTAGATCCGGCTGCCGTCCTCGGACACGGTCAGGAACCGCGGCGTGTTCGGCACCTTGACGCTGTCGACCTTGTTCCCGTTCAGCACGTCGATGAAGAAGACCTCGCGGGCACCCTGATCGGCCACGTAGACCATCCGGTTGTCCGGCGAAACGGCGACACCCTCGGGCTCGTTCCCGACGTCCTTGATCGTCTCGGTGATGCTCGGCTCGGCGAGGCTGACCGGAACCGCCGGCGACTGGGTGTTCTCCTTATCGGTCGGCAGCGTCTCGGTCGGCTCGGCGGTCGCGGTCTCTCCGGTCGGCTGCTGCGCCGTCGTGGTCGCCGGCGCCGCGCTCGGACTCGGCGGGTTGCGCTTGGCGAGCCAGATGCCGCCGTAGGCACCGCCCGCCAGCAACATCACCACCAGGAGGATCACGACCACCCGGCCCCGCTTCCGGTGCGGCGTCTCATTCTTCCCGTACGCCCCGGAGCCGCCCTCGGAGACGGTCCCACCCTCCGGGTTCTGCCAGCTCGGAGCGGAGGGCCAGCCCGCGGGCGACGTCGGCCAGGCGGGGATGTTCCCCCCACCCCCGGAGACGGGCGCCGCCTGCCACCCGGGCCCGGCCGGCATCTGCCCCTCCGGTAGTTGTCCGGGCGGCAGTTGTCCGGGCGGAAGCTGCCCTGCCTGGGCTGCCCGCCGGGCCTGTGCCGCACGCGTCGGCCCCGGTGGGACCGGCCCGCCCTGCGCCTGCCCCGGCGGATACTGCCCCGGCGGCAGCTGCCCGGGCTGGAGCTGTCCCGTCTGGAAGGACCCCGGCTGATTCTGATCAGGCGGATACTGCCCGGGCCGATATCCCGGCTGGAACTGCTCGGTCGGCGCCGGCCCACCCGTCCCCGGCGGCGTGTCCCAGCGCTCGGTCTGTCCCTGGCCGGGTTGCCCCCACCCGGCCGGTTGTCCCTGGCCGGGCTGTGGCTGGCTGGGCGGAGTGTGGCCGGGCGGAGTTTGGCTGGGCGGGGTGTGGCCGGTAGGTGCCTGTGCCGGACCGCCCGGCCATCCCGCTGCCATGGGTGCCGTGGGCTGGGTGGTCTCCGGCCAGTTCCCCGGGTCTGCGCCGGCTCCGCCACCGGGCCAGCCCCGGGGCATCGTCGACTCTCCGGGCGTGGCGGGCCATCCCTGCGGGGCGGTCGGCCTGACGGGCGCCGTCGCCGGGCGTCCACCCACGGTGGGGCCACCCTGCGGTTCGCCGGAGGCCGGCTTCCCGGCAGCCTTCTTCGGCTGGTTCGCCTCCTCCTGCCCGGGCGTAGCCCAGCCACCATGCTTGGTGGCGTTCCCGAGCGCCGCCGCCCAGCTGTCCGGCACCTCCGGATCCGGAGAGCCGCTTCCCCGTCCCTGAGACGCGCCGCCTCGTTCCTGAGGCGGGCTCTCCGGACCCGGCTGCCGGTTCCGGTCCTGATCCCTCTCCTGGTTCCACGGGGCGCTCCCGGGCGCGGTTCCCCGATCGCTCCCGCCGCCGCCGGAGGTGGGCCGGTCGTCACCCGTGGCCGGTGTCGCGTTCTGCCCGGCGGCCCCGGGCCACGACTGGCCCCGCCCCGGGGCGTCGGCCGGGGTATCGGCTCGGCCGGTCTCCGGCGAGGGTTCCTCCGGCCAGAAGGCGGCGCGTGCCGGTTCTCCCTGGGCTGCCCGCGGCTGCCCGGGGGACTGCGGCCCCTCCTGCCGATAGGGCTGTCCCCCCGCAGAGGGCCCGGTCAGCTGCTCCGGTGCGCCCGTCTCCGAGGAGGTCCCCGGCCACGGCCCGGTCGGTGCCGCAGCGGCGGCACCCGATTCCCAGGGCAACCGGGGCTGTGGGGGCGTACCCGGCTGATCCGACCCGGGCTCCCAGGCCTTCGCCACAGCCGGATCGTGATGCACGCTGCTCCACGACGAACCGCCCGCACCGGAAACCGGCGCCGCCGTGTCCCGCCGCTCCTCCGCCACCATCTCGGCGACCCGTTCCCGGGGCGCACCGGTCGCCGTCTCGGCGACCCGTTCCCGGGGGGTGCCCGTCGCGGTCTCGGCGACTTCTTCCGGGGGTGTGCCCGTTGTCGACCTGGCGGGCCGTTCCCAAGGCGTGGGTGCCGGCTCCGCGGCGACCGGCGCCGGAGCGCTGGCGGGCCGCTGTCCGGGTACCCCGCCGTTGGCCGCCACCTGCGTGAAGCCCAGCCACCCGCCCACGACGCCGCCGGGCGTTCCGCCGTTTCCGGCACCCTCGGCGGCGGGCTGGCTCGCCGCGCCATTGCCCGCACCGGCCGCCGTGGTCGCTGCGAACTCGCTCCGTGCGTGCTCGGCTCCGGTCCCCGCCACAGATCCGGTCTCGGCCACCACCGGAGCCGGCTCAACCGCCGCAGGCTCGGGTTCGGCTGCCGCCGGAGCGCTCTTCGCGACCGGTTCGCTTATGGTGACCGGCTCGCTCGCGGTGACCGGCTCGCTCGCGGTGACCGGGGCGTTCTCGACGGAGATGCTGCTCTCCGGCGTGGTCTCGTTCTCCCGGTCCGCGCCGTCTTCAGGCGCCGCGGTGCGCTCCGGGTCCCCACCGCGTTCCGGTATGGCGCTGTTCTCCGGGGCCATGCTGCCCTCCAGCGTTGCACTGCTCTCCGAGGCCGTGCCGCTCGCCGGCGCCGCGTCGTTCTCCGGCGTCGCGTCGTTCTCCGGCGTCGTGCTGCTCGCCGGGGCGGTGTCGCTCTCCGCGGGCGGCTCGGCCACGGGCGGGACCACGCTCGCCGTCGAGATCTCGCTCGCCGTCGAGACCTCGCGTGGGGGCGCGGGCTCGGCGGCGGCGGGTTCGCTCGGATCGGGTTTTTTAGGGATGTATGCCGGTGTCATGTCCGTCAGGGGCCCGGCCTGAGCCACGGGTTCGGTGGGGGATGAGGGGCCATCGGCGCTGTCCGGCGTGGGGGAAGGCGTAGGCCAGTGTCCAGTGGAAATGGCGGCGCTCTCCGAAGTCGTGTTCGAGGGGGATGAATCGGGGGATATGAAGCTAACCGTCGTACCCGGCGGCGTTGCTGTGGGGGACCCGGGCCACGGTCCGGCGATCTCCACCGTGGTCTCGGGCTCACCGGGTGCTCCGGGCCAGATGGCAGCGGGCCGAGTACCCGTCCCCGCCGTCGTATCCGCCCACCCGGGCTGACCGTCCACCTCAGGCTGAACGTCTGCCGCTTCCGGAGGGTTCACCGGTGTCTGCGGGTTCACCACCACCGGTTGCTCCGCCACCCCCACGTCGACCGGCTGCGGCTCGACCGGGTCGGGCCCGGCGGGCGGAGTTTCGACCGGGTCGGGCCCGGCGGGCGGAGTTTCGACCGGAGTGGCCTGGTCGGCCGGAGTGGCCTGGGCCGCCGCGGCGGTGGCTGCCGACCCCCACGAACTCGACGAGGGGAGCGAGACGCCGGCGGGCCGCGCGGAACCCGGCCGATGCGGTGCTCCCGACCAGGGCCCGTGTGACGTCTGCTCCGACGGGTCCGCCTCCATCGGCGGCGCTCCGGAGACCGGCAGCGAGTCGTCGACGTGCGCCGGAATCCCCGGCCACAGCCGGTTCTGCTCGCCGGTACCTCCGGCGGCGGGCTGCACCGGGGTGCCGGGCCACGGTCCGGCCGGGGCCTCCCGCGGCACGTTCTCCCGCCCGCCCCGGGCCCGGTAGTCCCCGGGCGGCAGCGGTCCGGGCCCGTTCCGCCCCGCCGTTTCCCGTCCGGCTTCCTGCTCCGCCTGATACCCGGTCACCTGTCCGGGTAGCACGGGCCATCCGCCGCTCTGCCCCTGCCACCCCGGCGCGGCCTCCCGGTAGGCGCCGCCGGGCCGGTCTGTCGCGGGTCGGTCCACCTCGGCCTGGCCTATCGCGGGCTGTTCCGTCCCGGCGGTCGGTCCTGTCCCGGCCCGGGCCGCTTCCGGTTGTGCGGGACGACCGCCGTCCGGATACGGGGTTCCGGGCGCAGCTCCACGCTCGACAGCGGGCAGCGCGGCGACCGGCCGTACCGGTCCCCCCGGGAAGGCCGGCCGGATCGGCGGCCCGACGGGCGACCCGGGTAGTGCGACCGGGGAGCCGTGCGGTCCGCCCGGGGAGCCGGGGGGCAGGGCCCATCCGCTCGAAGCGGCCGGGAGCGCCCGGTTCGCCGCCGTGCTCTGGTCCTCGGCGACCTCGCCGGTCACCGCCAGGCGGCCGCTGCCGGCGGCACCGTCCACGGTGACCACGCCGTCGAGGCGGCCGGTGGTCGGGAACCAGGAGACACGCAGCTGGTTACCCTCGAGACGGGCGTGCAGGCCCTCGGCCGAGACCGTGACGGCCGCGGCGGCGACCAGGGGTGGACCGTCGACGGGGACCCGTACGGTCAATTCCTGAGTGCCGGGAGCGACCCGCCCGAAATCCACCCGGGTCTCGGAGAGACGCAGTGCGGTGCGGCGCAGAGCGGCCGCCGCCGCGGCCGCGACACGGTCGTTGCCGGTGGCCATCCGGTTGAGTGCGGCCCGCGATCGGGCGGCACGGTCCAGGTCGGAGCCCGCGGCCGCGGCGGCGAGCTCGGCGATCAAAGCCATCTGGTCACTGCCGGGTTTGCGGACCTTGGAGACGTACGGCTGCCGTCCCGAGCCGAAGACCCAGTGCCGTACGGTCGGATCGCGCTCGCGCAGATGGTCGAAGAGCTCGTCGACCCCGATGTAGCCGTCACGGTCCCGGTCGGCCGCGCCTCCCCGGATGCCGTCGGCGAGGAGCCCCGCGAAGGTGGGCGGCTCGGGCCGGGCCGCCGCGGTGATCACCACGCGGCTGCGGCCCTCGGCGGAGCGCGCGGCGCGGAAGTAGGCGCCGGCGTCGACGGGGCGGCTCGTACGGCCGTCGAGCGCGATCACCACCTGGCCGATCGGGCTCCGGTGCACGAGCGCGTCGATCCTGGTCAGGTCAACGGCCGTGTCGGCGGGGCGGTCCATCACGGTGTCCGGTGTGGCGAGGTAGAGCCCACCGGACGGGCCGGCGAGCAGGATGCCGCGGAAATAGATCAGCAGGCAGTCGTCGTGACTCCGGTTGCCGAGTGCGGCCTCCAGACGCTGGTACGTGTGCCAGGCCTCGGGATCCTGCAGCAGTTCCACGTCGAACCCGCCGAGCCCGGGATCGCCGAGCACCCCGGCGAGCGACCGTACGTCGGCCGACGGGACCGCGAACCTGCGCAGGGTGGGATCGTCGTGGTGCTCGACCGTCACCACAACCGCCAGACGGCGCCCGCTCATCGACATCACCCTCCTTCATCGTGCGACGTCGGAGCCGGAGTCGAAACCCCTGGAAGATTACGAACTGTTCTTGGCTGATGACCTTACGTTATTGATCTTCAAAAGATCACCGTCAATATCCGCTGATCTAGCTGGTCCGACGCGCCAACCAAGGCTTACCCGGCTGATCCCGCCGAAGCGTGCCGTTTTCACCGGATCCGGTGTCAGTGATCCGTCAGAGATCCTCACTCTCGGGGGTCCCGTTCCTCACCTTTCCCGAATCGGGCCGGGAGGACACTCCACATTGCGCGGGGAGAGGGCGGCGTGCAACGCACGGTGGCC
The DNA here is from genome assembly GCF_040681165.1 of Actinoplanes sp. NPDC051851. Classification (NCBI taxonomy): domain Bacteria; kingdom Bacillati; phylum Actinomycetota; class Actinomycetes; order Micromonosporales; family Micromonosporaceae; genus Actinoplanes; species Actinoplanes sp. NPDC051851. The sequence continues at coordinate 80,260 of NZ_JBFAYF010000044.1, forward strand.
CAGCCGGCGATTCCCGGCTGGGCCACGGTGCTGTATCGGGTGCTGGCAGGGGGCCGTGAGGACCAGCCGACCCCTCAGCGGCTGGTCCTCACGGTGGTCTTCGGGGCTCGGATGCGTGCGGGGAGCCGGCCGGGGGAAGGGCGGCCGGCTTTGCGGGGGTGTGTCAGGTGATCGGTGGCACCGCGGAGTGCCAGCCGGAAAGACCGTGTGGGTTCGACCGGAAAGGATCAGGGGTGAATTTCGGGTACGGGAAAAGGTTCGTGCGGGTATCGGGCGCGCCGCCGTGGTGGAGCGCCGTGGAATGGGGGCTGCCGGGGGCGCGCTGTGCCGGAGCGCGTTGGTGGGAGCGCCCCGGCTCGGGATGCCGATCCGGGGCGCGCCCCTGACAGTCGGTGGGGCTGGGGGTTCAGGCGTAGACGTCGACGACGTTGCCCGCCGGCGGGGGGACCGGTGCGGTGACCGGCTGGCCGGCGGCGAGCTGGGTACGGGCCTGGGCGGCCTCTACGCGGGCGACCTCGGACTTGGCGGCCTCGATGGCGGCCTTGTCGGCGGCGATCGTGTCGGCACTTGCCTGAACCGGGGTCAGGTCGACCGTGAGCTGACGGCGGTAGCTCTCCAGTCGCGCGTATACGGTGTGGCTGTCCCAGGCCGACGCGACGGCGCTGCTTGTGGCGGTGATGGTCATGAGGCCTCCTCGGAAACTTGGTCGCAACCTGACGGCCGTGTTCATCGGCCGGGCCGCTCCCGACCTGCTCCCTATCGGATGTGACCTGGGTCACAAAAACAGCGGTGGCCCGGTAGCGACGGCTACCGGGCCACAACCAGCCTGCTGCGATACGGATCAGACCAGCTCGCGAGCCTTCTCCGGCCAGGTGACCAGGCTCGCCGAACCCCGCATGCCGGCCGCGGTGAGCGCCGCCTTGAGGCTGACGGCGTCCGCGTCGGCGAGCTTCGCGTAGGTGGAGATGCCCGCGGCGGCCAGCGCCATCGCGACCTTCGGGCCGATCCCCGCGATCTTGGTCAGGTCGTCCGGGACCTCGGCGCCGGCCGGCGCGTTCTCGTCGACGACGACCGGGTCCTCGATGAGCGCGGGCTCCTCGACCGGCTCGGTCTCGGCGACCGGCTCGGTCTCGGCGGCGGGCTCGTCGACGGGGGTGGCCTCGACAGCGGGCTCGGTGGGAGCGGCCTCGGCCCCGACCGGCTCCGCGATGGTCTCGGCGACCGGCTCGGGCGCGGCGACCGGCTCGGGCGCGGCCACCGGCTCAGCGGCCACCACCGGCTCCGGCGCGGCGACCGGCTCCGCGGCGACCGGCTCCGCGGCGACCGGCTCCGCGGCGACCGGCTCGGCGGCGGGGCTGACCTCGACGGCCTCGGCGATGATCACGGTGGGCTCGTCCTCCGACGGCGAGTCGACCGCGACGGCCTCGGCGATGATGAGGGTGGGCTCGTCACCGTTGTCGGCGATGTCGGCGGGCGCCTCCGGCTCCGGGATCGCAACGGTCTCGGCAACCGCCTCGGTGACGATCACGGCCGTCTTCTCCTCGGCGACCGGCTCCTCGGCGGCAACCGGCTCCTCGACCACCACGACGGCGGTCTCCTCCACCGAGGACGAGGACGAGGGCGAGGGCGAGGGCGAGGGCGAGGGCGCGGGGCAAGACGAGAGGGCCGCGTCGGTGTCCGATTCCGGCGAGGCGGCGTCGACGGCGGTGGCGGCGAGCACGGCGGTGGCGGCGGCGTCAGCCGACGGGGCCGCCGTGGGGGACTCCGTGACCGGGTCCGGAGTGGGCTCGGTGGACGTCGTGGCCGGGGCGGTCGCCGGCTCGGCGGCGGACGGCGCGGCGGCCTTGCCGCGTCCCCAGAGCCACCAGCCCACCGCCACACCGATCACGAGCCCGGCGACAAGAGAGAGGAATGATGCCATATCGGGCCTCCGGACAGGGAGTATGAGCGTGCATATGTAAGCGCGCAGCTTTGCACATCACTCTCGGTAAGCGGCACGAGGGTGGCCGATGTCCGGACGCCGGTATCACTCCCGCTGGCCTGGGTCGACAGTGGCCGGACCGCCGCGACGGGCGCGGTCGGCGGCGTACGTGAAGGCCCACAGCACCACCTCGATCGACAGCAGCGCCCCGGCGACCCGGTAGTCCGCCGAGTCCCGGCCGGAGAACGGGCTGGCGAGGAAGGCGCAGGACAGCGCCCCGAGGACCGGGATCGGTGTCGGCGCCCGGAAGTGCTCGTGCGGCACGGGGTCCCGGCGGAGGACGAGGACCGCCACGTTGACCACGGTGAAGACGCAGAGCAGCAGCAGCGCGGTGGTGCCGCCGAGCGCGGCCAGGTCGGCGAACCGGATCAGCCCGAAAGCGATCAGCGTCGTGAGGAGGATGCCGGCCCAGGGCGTACGCCGGACGGGGTGGATCCTGCCGAGGAAACGGGGGAGCACCCGCTCGTTGGCCATCCCGTAGAGCAGGCGGCTGGCCATCATCATGTTGATCAGGGCGCTGTTGCTGACCGCGAACATGGTGATCCACGCGAAGATCCAGAGGGGGAAGCCCGGTGCGCCCGACCGGACGACGGCGAGCAGCGGCGCGGTCCCCTCGCTGAGCTCGGCGGGTGGTACCAGGGCGACCGCCGAGATGGCGACCAGCACGTAGATCGCGCCGGTGATGCAGAGGCCGGTCAGCATCACCCGCGGGAAGGTGCGCGCCGGGTCCCGGGTCTCCTCGGCCATGTTCACCGAGTCCTCGAAGCCGACCATCGCGAAGAACGCCAGGGCGGTGCCGGCCGTGACCGAGAGCAGGACGCTCTCGCCGGGCGGCGTGGCGAACTCGGTGAGCCGGGAGAGGTCGCCGTCGCCGTGTGCCAGGGCGTACCCGCCGACGCCGATGACGATCAGCAGGCCGGAGAGCTCGACGACGGTGAGCACCACGTTCGCCTTGACGCTCTCGCCCACGCCGCGGAAATTGATCAGCGCGACCAGGGCCATGAAGCCCAGCGCCACCAGAAGAGAAGACCTGTAGGGCATGAAATTTCCGGCGAAGGCGAGGGCCGCGCTCGACGCCGACGTCAGGCCCGAGCACATCACCGCGTACGCCACCATGAACGTGAGGAAGTGCAGGCCGAACGCCTTGTGCGCGTAGAGGGCCGCCCCGGCCGCGCGCGGATACTTGGTCACCAGCTCCAGATAGCTGAACGCGGTGAGCAGTGCGACCACGAAGGCGATCAGGAACGGCAGCCAGACCGCCCCGCCGACCTCGCCCGCGACCTTGCCGGTCAGTGCGTAGACGCCGGTGCCCAGGATGTCGCCGACGATGAAGAGCAGCAGGAGCCCTGGCCCGATCACGCGGTGGAGAGTGGCGGTCATGTGCTCCACCCGTACCGGAAAAATCGGAAACGTGGTGGTCACCCGCCGGGGGAGAGTGACCACCACGTGGTTTTTCACGAGATAGCGGGATAGTCCGTCACGTAGACCGGGACGCCGACCTTGGTGGTGTCGGCCGCCTCGCCGACGCCGTTGACGACGTGGTCGATCGTCCCGGCGCTGAGGTTGACGGTCATGATGTGGTGCAGCCGGACGCCGGGGCGGTCCGGCACCTCGAACCCGTTCTCGGTGTGGATCGACGGGTTGTTCTGGTTGAAGACGTAGACGCCCGCGCCGTACAGGTGATGCGTCCGCACGTGCGCGCCGACCTTGTAGCCCGCGTAGCCCTCGACGCTCCCGTTCATCCAGTCGGCCTGCGCCGGCGGGTCGTACGGCAGCTCGTTCTGGTAGAGCACGGTGGTGCCCCGGTCGCCGTTCCAGACGGTGTTGTACCTCTGGAAGTGCTCGACGAAGAGGCCGGTCGCGGTCACGTCGTCGCCGTTGATCACCGCGCCGTAGAGGCCGATGTTGGTGTTCCACCGTTCGGTGTCGGTCAGCCCGTCGACGCCGTGGTCGGCCCGCCACACCCAGGTGTGGTCGATCAGCACGTCGTCGCTGTTGACCTCGAGCGCGACCTCGGTGGAGCCGACGTGCGGCCCGCCGACCCGGAAGTACACGTCCTGCAGCGTGGTCGGGTCGCTCGCCGAGGAGTGCCGCCCGTGCCCGGTGCCGACCCGCAGCAGCGCCGGTGACTTCGTCGCGCCCGCGTCGATGGTGACGCCCGCGACGATCGCGCCGGTCACGTCGCCGACCTGCAGCGGGACCGCGCCGTTCACCGAGGTCAGCGTGGCGTGGCCGAGCCCGAGCACGACGGTCTTCGACCGGTCGACCCGAATGCTGCTCGCGACGTCGTAGACGCCCGGCGTGAGCAACAGGTTCTTCCCGCAGGCCAGGGCCTTGTTGATGGCCGCCACCGAGTCACCGGGCTTCGCGATGTAGAAGTCGCTGAGCGGGACGGTCCGGCCGGGGGAGTCCCAGGTGGTGCCGGCGGTGTTCCGCTGCGCGGCCGGCACGCGGACCTGGTAGCGGCCCTTCGCGTCGACGAAGAGGTAGGGCTTCTCCCGGGAGACCGGCGTGGTGGCGAGCGTGGTGTACGGCGTGGCCGGGAAGGCCGACTCGTCCGGCGCGCCCTCGACACCGCTGAAGACCTGGTTCCAGACCGCGTTCGACCAGCTCTCCACCGAGCTGTTCCGGGTCAGCCACTGCTGCTGGGAGCCGTTGACCGTGGCGGGCAGCTCGCTGTCGGCGATGAAACCGCCGCTGGCGTACTGCGGTCCGGCCGTGCAGTAGTCCATCAGCGACAGCGTGCCGCCGGTGACGTCGACCCGGCGCAGCGAGGTCGCCTGGGAGACCGCCCAGAAGTTCGCGGTCTGCCGGCAGCCGTCCTGACCCGCCGCGTTGATGTTGACGGTCAGGTTCGACACGGTCCGCCAGAAGTTGACCAGCGCCAGGCAGTTGCTGGTCCCACCGTCCGCGAGGCAGCGGTTGTAGACCTCCACCTTGCCGTTGATCACCACGTCACCCGGGTTCGCGCCCAGCCCGGCGATCTCGGTGTAGTAGCCGACCTCGATCTGCAGCGGCTGGTCGGCGGTGCCGTAGACGCCCGGCTTGAAGAGGAACGCGTACCGGTCGGTGCCCATCTCGTTGTCGACCTGCTTCGCGTGCGCCGCGTCGAGCGTCGCCTGGATCTCGCCGACCGGCGTGCTCGGATCGAAGACGGTCACATGGGCGCCGAGGTTCGGCACGGTGGGTGCGCCGGCGGCGGCCGGCATGGCCTGCGCAGACCCGGCGATGGTCAGGGTGAGTGCGAGTGCCGCGGCCGCTTTCCTTCTCGTACGGCCATCGAGCCGGACAAATCTCGTCATGAGACGCCTTTCGCAACAAGATCGAAACGAGCCAGTTCACCGAAGCAATCGGCGATCCTCCATGTCAAGGGCGGTCAACCGGCATTCGCCGTGGACCGGGACAACTCGCCCCGGTTCCGAAACCGGGCTCGCTTCTTTGAGGGGAACGGGCACTGCTTGTGGGGGGACGGCACTGCCCGAACGGCCGACGGAACCGGTACCGGAAGCGCTTACCGAACCGCGCTCGCATAGACGACTATGTTGCTGCGGTAGTGCCCTGCCGCGCGGTCGAAGGCGCCGCCACAGGTGATCAGACGGATCTCGGGGGACGCTGTGGCGGCGTAGACCTCCGCCGTGGGGAAGCGGGCCTTCGGATAGCTCGCCACCCGCGTCACCGCGAAGTGGACCGTGCTGCCGTCCGCCCGGCGTACCGCGACGGTGTCACCCGGAACGAGTTCCCGCAGGCGGTAGAAGACCGCCGGGCCGTCGCTCGCGGTGTCCACGTGCCCGACGATCACCGAGGCCCCGTCCTCACCCGGCGCCGGCGACCCCTGATACCAGGCGGCCGGGGCGTCCGACCGCAGCTCGGGCACGTCCAGCGTCCCGTCGTCCCGCAGCCCGATCGGGGTGACCGCGGTGTGCACCCCGATCCCGGCGATGTCGAGCCCGACCGGTTCCGATCGCGTCCGCTCCGCCGTCGTGCTCTCTGCCACGGCCGGGCCGTCCGCGGCGCTCTTCGCCACGGCGGGGTTCTCGTCTCCGGCCGGGCTCTCTTCCGCGGCCGGGTTCCGGGTCGCGGCGATCGGGTCCGGCAGGGCGTCCTCGGAGAAGGCGCCCGCGGCCGTGGTCAGTGACCCCAGTACGGCGAGCGCGGCGGCCAGAGCCGCCGCGCGCCGGTTGTGCAGCTGGAGCACGCGGTTCAGTGACGGGCCGGACGGCGGGTCGCGTAGGCGGCCACGCCCAGCGCCGCGAGCAGCAGCATCAACCCGCTGACCAGGAGCGGAGTCCGGTTCCCGGTGGCCGCGGCCCCGCCACCCGCGTCGACGCCCCCACTCGGCGTCGCCGTGCTCGTGGGCTCGGAGGACGGCTCTTCCGAGGGCTCCTCCGACGGCTCGGTGACCGGCGGCGTGCTCTCGGTCGGGGTGGCCGTGCTCGGATACGCCGACGGCTCACCGGTGGTGGGTGGGCTGGTCCGCGTCGGCACGCTGCCGCTGGGCTCGGTCACCCCACCCGGCACCGGGCTCGACGGATAGCCCCCGCCGCCCGGCGCGGTGGTCGTCGTGGTGACGGTGGTCGGCGTCGCGCTGGACGGCACCGGCAGCCCGGTGTCGTCGCCGTCGTCCTTACCGCAGAACGCGAGCAGGAGCAGGAGCAGCAGCAACAGCAGCAGGATCGCCACGATCAGTGCCGCGACCCGATTGCGCCGTCGATGCGGGGGCTGGGGTTTCGGCGCCGGCTCGGTCGGTTCGGCCGGCGTGTAGTCGGTCATATGTGGAGCCCTTCCGGATGTCCGGGCGGCTGGCTGGCGTCACGTTAGTGGCCCCGCCGCCCGCGCGCACGGGACTATCGGTGATCGGTCACTTTGAATCGACCGCGCACGGTACCGCCTCCACCCGCCATCGAGAAATCCGCTGCTCCTCAGGCCCCTAGACGAGTGATGACCGGGGTCACCTGCGTGGATGCGGGTGGTTGCTGAGTGAACAGATGAGGGCCTCCAAGATCGACGTTGCTGAGCAACGATGACCGGGAGGCCATGTGCACGTCGATTTGGAGACCCTCGCGACCGCACTCTACGTGAAGATCGACG
>NZ_JBFAYF010000045.1:0-84330 GCF_040681165.1 Actinoplanes sp. NPDC051851
CTCGAGAAGCACCCAAACGCCGAACCCAACACCTGATAACGATCTCCACCATCAATGAATCCAGATCAACTTACACAGACAACTTGACAAGCTCTTCCGTGAGACGTTCGCTCGAAAGATCACGCGATGGCCGCGTTCTATGCCGGACAGCATGTCCGACGATCACGCCAACCGCGTTACACCACTATCAGGGACTCCACCCGGACACAACAACCGGCCAGGAAGAACGCGGTCGAGCCTCACGCTCGCTCCCTCGAGTAGAGGTGTTCCGGTGGCCGCCGATACCCCGCAACGTGGCATCGCACAGGCCATGCGGACTCATCCCGCGAGGATGATTTTCACATCCGTGGAGTTACCCTGATTCGAAATGCCACACTCGTGGACTTTTGGGGTGCCGTCACTCAGGGACGGTCATCGCGGCGAGGTGTTCGCGGTGCCGACCGCGCATGATCAGCCAAGTGATCCAGCCGGCGCCGATGATGAAGCCGAAGCTGATGATCCGGTAGAGCACGACCGCGGCGATCGCGGTAGGCGTGTCGACGCCACCGGTGACCAGGCCGAGGATGAGCGCGCTGTCGATGATGCCGAGCCCGCCCGGGACGATGGTGATGGTGCCGGCGGCCATGCCGGCACAGAAGGCGAGCAGCACTTGGGTGGAGTTGATTGGTGCGTCGGTGACCGCGCGCAGGCACATCCACAGGCAGACGGCGTCCAGGGCCAGTTCAGGATCGCGAAGATGGCTGCCGCAGCGCCGCGCCCGGCGGTCAGCCGGGCAGTGCCGAGCTGCCCGATGAACCCCTGCACCTGGTCGAGCCCTTGGTCGGCCGGTCGGCGGCGGAGCCGGTTGAGACGACCCAGTACGGCCTGGACCGCGGGTTCCAGCATCTGCGGACGCCGGGTCACCCGTTGCACGCCGAACATGATCCCGGCGGTGGCGACGGTGAGGCCGGCCAGGCCGGGCCAGTTGGGCTCGCCGTCGGAGGCCAGCGCGCCGGCCGCGGTGACCAGGGCGAGGGCGGTGGTCGACAGGATGCCGGACAGGGCGATGACCCAGGAGGCGACGGCGGGGGTGGCGCCGAAGCGGCGCATCTGCTGGTAGTTGAACTGGGTGGAGAACGCCGGCCCGCCGGGCAGGGTCTCGTTGAGCGAGTGCGCGGCGTAGGCGAGCCCGACGTTGCGGTGGATCGGCACCCGCAGGCCAGCTGAGGCGAGCAGGAACTGCTGCATCCGGGCGTAGGCGCCCATCGCGATCACTTCGGCGGCGCCCGCGGCGGTGAGCCAGCCCGCGTGCGGAGCCCGCAACTGCGACAGCGCCTCGGACAGCGACGGCCAACCCACGACGAGTTCGATGGCGAACAACACGATGATCGCGATGACAGCGCCGCGCCGGATCCAGGCACGCCCTCGACTTCGGCCGGCGGCGGGCGGTCTGTCGACCTTCTCGGCGGGGCGACTGGTCACGGTCATGCTTCCTGTTTCGGTACGCCGGAGGGGAGGCTGACGATTTCCGGCGCGAACACGCCGGTCAGGTCGCCGGTGAGGTAGTGCTGAACGGTGGGGCCGACGGCGGCGACGATGTGCGCGCGTGGGGTCGAGGCGATCGGCTCGGCCTTGAGGACGTACCGGGTGACCGCGAGGCCCACGACGTGTGACATCACCAGCCCGGCCCGGGTGGGCGCCTCCTGCTCGTCGAGGTTCAGCCCGGCGATCACCTTGCGCAGGGCCTGGGTGAGGATGAGGTCGCGCAGCAGGCGGGCCGTGGTCTCGTTGGTCATGCTGGAGCGCAGCAGGCCGAGCGCGGCGGCACCGGCCGGGGATTCCCACAGGTCGAGGACGATCGCGACGATCCGGGCACCGAACTCCCCGGCCGGTGCGGTGACGACGGTGGATATCAGGTTCTCCGGGTCGATCGGGACGTTCATGGCGGCGAGGAACAGTTTGTCCTTGGTACCGAAGTAGTGGTGCACCAGCGCCGGGTCGACCCCGGCACTGGTGGCGATCATGCGGATGGAGGCCGCGTCGTAGCCCTTGTCGGCGAAGGCCTCCCGGGCGGCAGCGAGGATCGACTCACGGGTGTCGGGTGTGCCGGGGCGGCGCCCGCTACGTCGTACCACGATGGGTTTCCCTCCGCTGGTCAGGTGACGGGTTCTCAGATGACGTCGCGGCGGCGGAAGCCGGCGAAGCCGACGACGGTGAACAGGACGGCGACGGCGCCGACCCCGCCCAGGCCGGACCAGTCGACGGCGGTGGCGGTCACGTTCGGCACGTGCCAGAGCGGGCTGATCCCGAGGATCCAGTCCCAGAGCTTGAACAGCGGTCCGAGCAGGGTAAGCACGAAGGTGAGCACCACGCCGAGCCAGCCGACCAGCCGGACCGCCGGGCGGGCGCCGACCGCGGCCAGTGCGAGCGCGACGATCGTCCACACCGCGGGGATGGTCGCGACGGCTTGCCGGATGACGTCGCCGGCGGAGACGCCCGGCTCGGCGGAGGCGGCGATCAGGCCGATCACCGTGCCGGCGATCAGCAGCGCGACCGCCGGTGCGGCGAAGGCGATCAGCGCGTTGCTGGCCAGGTACTTCGCCCGGCTGATCGCGCCGGCCAGGACAGGTTCGACCCGGCAGTCGACCTCCTCGGCGTAGATCCGCATGACGATCTGCACGCCGAAGACGGCGGCGATGATGCCGACCAGTTGCAGGATGGTGACCAGGAAGCCGAAGAGGAGCCCGGCCTCGGTGGTGGCACCGGCCGCGATCAGCCCGCCCATGGCCGGGTTGGCGGCGAAGACGTCACCGACCGAGGTGGCCAGGAACCCGAAGACCGCACCGAGCCCGGCGAACGCCACCAGCCAGGAGATCAGCGAACCCCGGTTGACCCGCAGCGCCAGGCCCCACACCGAGGCGACCAGCCCGGCGCGCGCCGGTCCCCGCCGGGGCGCGATCATGCCGAGTCCGAAGTCGCGACGGCCGTGCAGGACGAGCGCCGCCGCGGCCAGCACGATCGCCAGGCCCAGCGCCAGGAGCAGTGGCCAGCCGTTGTTCCCGGAAGCCGGCCGGACCTCCTCCAGCCAGCCCAGCGGGGTCAGCCACACCGTCCAGGCGGTGGCCTCGCTGGCGTCGAGGTAGCCGCGGACGACGAACGCGATGCCCAGGGTGGCGACCGCGATGCTGTTCGCGGCCCGCGCGTCCGAGCCGAGCTGCGCGGCGATCCCGGCCACGCCGGTGAACATCAGCCCGGAGGCGGTGAACGTGGCCGACAGCGCGAGGGAGTTCAGGGCCCCACCGCCGAAGGCCGTGGTGACCAGCCAGGAGAAGACGCCGAGGACGACCGAGGCGAGGGCCGCCATGATCATGGCGACGGCCAGGCGGGTCTGGCGGCCCAGCACGCCGGAGGCGAGGAGTTCGGCCTGGCCGGAGTCCTCGTCGGCGCGACTGTTGCGGACCACGATGAAGATCGCCATCAGGGCGGCGAAGAACGTGCCGAGGGCGCCGGCCCGCCAGGCGTTGAACCCGTCGGCGGTCATCAGGTCGCGGGCCGGGCCGAAGATCAGGCTCAGCGCGGGGTTCGCTCCGAGGGTCGCTTGCAGCTCCCTTCTTTCCGGTACGCCGGGAAACACCCACCCGTAGGCGAGCACCGACGACGCCGAGAGTGCCGTGATCAGCACGATCCACGGGCCGATGTTGCGGGCGTCCTGCTTGAGGGCGGCGCGCAGCAGCGGCGGCGCGCCGGTCAGGGTCTGGTTCATGCCGCCGCACCCTTGGCCCAGCGCGCCGCCTCGACGTCACTGTCGGTGCCGTACTGCCGCAGGAACAGCTCCTCCAGTGACGGCGGGGCGACCGTCAGGGAGGCGAGCGGGTAACGGCTGAGCTCGGCCATCGCGGCGCTGAGCTGCTCGGCGTCGACGGTGCCGGTGAACCGGCCGTCGCGTAATTGCGCGTCGTGGATGAAGCGCAGGCCGTCGAGGCCTGCCGGAGTCTCGGTGAAGGCGGCGTGGATGGTGGTGCGGGTGCGCGAGCGTAGCTGGTCGAGGGTGCCGGTCTCGACGATCTTCCCGGCGCGGATGATGCTGATCCGGTCGGCGAGGGCCTCGGCCTCGCTCAGGATGTGGCTGGAGAGCAGCACGCTGCGGCCCCTGGCCTTCTCCTTGGCGATCTCCTCCTGGAAGATCGCCTCCATCAGCGGGTCCAGTCCCGAGGTCGGCTCGTCCAGGATCAGCAGGTCGACATCGGAGGCCAGTGCGGCGACCAGAGCGACCTTCTGCCGGTTGCCCTTGGAGTACTGCCGGCCGCGCTTGGTCGGGTCCAGCTCGAACCGCTCGATCAGCTCCTCGCGGCGGGCCTCGTCCAGGCCGCCGCGCAGCTTGCCGAGCAGATCGATCGCCTCACCACCGGTCATGCCCGGCCACAACGTCACGTCGCCGGGCACGTAGGCCAGCCTGCGGTGCAGTGTCACCACGTCGCGCCACGGGTCACCGCCCAGCACCCGGACCTGTCCGGCATTGGCCTTCAGAAGACCGAGCAGTACCCGGATCGTCGTCGACTTACCCGCGCCGTTGGGACCTAGGAAGCCGTGCACCTCACCCTGCTCGACGTGCAGGTCGAGGCCGTCCAGTGCCCGGAAGGCGCCGAACGACTTGACCAGGCCTTCCACTTCGATGACCGCACTCATGCCATGCCCTTCCCGAGCATCCGATAAATTCCACAGTCGAAGAGTTACCATTCGACGATAAATTCCACGAGCGTTGAAGTCAACATGCGATGAGTTAAGCTACCGGCTTGCTACTGTCCTGAACCGTGGAACCGGAAAACCGCCGAACCCCTGGCCGACCCACCGGTGGCGGCGACAGTGGCACCCGCCAGGCGATCCTGGACGCCGCTCGCGAACAATTCGCCGCCAAGGGCTACGACGGGGCGTCACTGCGCGTCATCGCCGCGGCCGCCGGCGTCGACACCGGCCTGATCCGGCACTTCTACGGCAGCAAGGACGACCTGTTCGACGCCGCCCTGGAGATCCCGCAGGAGTTCACCCAGCGCGTCGCACGGGCCGTCACCGGAGACCCGGACAACTTCGGCGAACGCCTCGTCGACACCTACCTGACCCTGTGGGAGGATCCGGCCAGTTCAGCGGCCCTGCTCGCGATCGTCCGCTCCGCCATCGTCTCCGATCGCGCCGCCGACCGCCTGCAGGCCGTGCTCAACGCCCGCTTCCTCGCCGAACTGGCCCCACACCTCGGCGGAAAAGGCGGCCATGCCCGCGCCGCCCTCGCTGGCGCACACCTGCTCGGCATCGCCATCGCCCGATACGTCGTACGGGCCGGCCCCATCGCCGATCTCGACCGTGGCACCCTCGTCGCCTGGTGCGCCCCCGCCGTTCAGCGATACCTCACCGCCCCGCTGGGCTGAGCCCGCGCCGCCACCCGGTGGTCGCCCATCTCGTGTTGACTTCCACAAGCGTGGAATTTACTCTCTCGATAATTCCACGATCATGGAATTGTGGGCGCCGGAGCAGGAGCCGGTGCCGGACCGAGGTAGGAGACGACCACGATGGGAAACCGAGACGGCAGGACACCCGTCCTCGGCCGGGTGCCGGGGATGACGAAGTACGCCAATCCACTGCTGATGTCGCTCGCCCGCAGGCTCCCGCCGCTCGTCGTGCTGCATCACCGGGGACGTCGCAGCGGCCGGGAATTCAACTCACCGGTACAGGCCTACCGGACACAGAACGGGACTTTCCTGGTCGGCCTGGCGTACCACCGCGACGCCAACTGGGCGCTGAACATGCTCGCTGCCGGCGGCGGCTCCATGACCCGGGCCGGCGCGCGGTACGCCTTGAGCCGCCCACGCAGACGCAGCGCCGAGGCACGCGCGGACCTCCCACGCCCTGTGGCAGCGCTGATGCGTTCACTGAAGATCGATGACTTCATCGAGTTCGACGCCACGCCCGCGTCGTAACCAATCGAAGGGGAATCGCCATGTGGGACTGGTTCGAACACTACTGGAGCTCGGTCGGCCTCGGCGCCGCCGCGGTCCTACTCGCCCTGCTGTTCTTCACCGACCTTTTCCGCCAGAACCTCGCCGTCTCACGATGGCGCGACCCGGTCTGGCTCGCCTGGACTATGCCGGCGGCCTACATGCTGCACAACTTCGAGGAATACGGCATCGACGCCCGAGGGCACGCCTTCGCCTTCCCGGCAAGCGCGTGCGACACCTTCGGATTCGACGGCGTCAGCGGATGCCCGTTCACCCCCGCCTTCTTCGTCTCCGTCAACATCCCATTCATCTGGATCGTCATGGTCGCGGCAGCCGTCCTGGCCCGCCGCCATCACGCGATCGGCCTCGCCGGAGCCGGCCTGCTCCTGACCAACGCGCTCAGTCACATCACCGGGCTCGCCACACCGATGGGCTACTCCCCGGGCACCCTGACCGCCGGCATCATCTTCATCCCCCTCGCCGCCTGGACCCTCGCGACCTGCTTCGGCCCCGGCAAGCCCAGCTACCCGACGCTGGCCGCCAACCTGCTCGCCTCCGTCCTCGCCCAACTGGTCCTGCTCGGCATGCTCGCCGGCCTCCGCAACGGCGCCCTCTCCGAAGCCGCCGCGATCACCATCCAAACCTTCGACCCGCTGCTGCTGCTCGTGATCCCGTGGCTCGCCGACCGGACCTGGCCGTCACAGCCCGCCCCAGCACACGAAGCCCCGGCGCAATCCGCAGCCACGGCGAACGGCTGACACCGAACGACGACGGAAGTGCGGGGCGCTACACCTATCTCGATAGGAACAGGTCTTCGAGCGTCGCCCGCGAGCGCGCCGGCAGCGTCAATCGGCGGCGAAGTCCGATCTGGTGGCCGCAGCGCGGTCCAAGATGGAGATTCCCTCGTTGTGGGTCGCGGGATCGGTCAACAGGATGTGCCCGTGTGCGGTGTCGAGCCGGACCTGTTGCAGCGGCGACGGGGTGGTGGAACTGGACCGGGCCAGGTCGATGTGGCGCAGGGCGTCGTCGAGGCGTCCTGCCCCGCGATGCGCGAGAGCGATCTTCTGCTCGGCGACCGACCAGTCCTCGGGCTCGGTGAGCTCGTCGAACCGACGCCCGGCGGCGTTCATCCTCTACGCCGCGATCCGCGCGGCCGGACACCACGTCGACCCCGGCCTGTGGCCCGCAGCCGTGACCAAGGCCGACTGCTCGCAGTGCCAGGCCGGATGCTCCGCACGTTTTCGCACGTCACGCATCAAGGCGTGACCACTGTTACAGCGCGCGTTCGGTGGACGATCGGGTCTGTGCGCGGGAACGGCCGTACGCGGAAAGGGTGTGGAAAGCGGCCTTTGGGGTCCAGGAGCCGTCGGGCAGGACGCGGACGATGCCGCGGGCGGCCAGGTCGTAGTCGTGGTTCGGGTCGTCGGTGGTCGGGAGGTGGCGGTTGGCGAATGTGTAGACGAACGCGGCCTCCACGCCGCCGGACTCGTAGTCGCGCAGTAGGTCGATGAGGTAGCGGGACTGGCCCTCCTCGTCGCGCTCCAGTGCTGCGGTGAGCTTTGCGGGGCGGCCCTGCTCGTCGTATGTCACCGGCTCCGGCTGGCCGGCGACGTCGGGGGCGCCGTGGAAGGTGCAGCAGCCGAATTCGGTTGCTGCATATGGCTTGCCCTGGGCCACCGCCGCGGCCAGGGTTTGCGGGAACGTTGCCGCGTTGGTGGCGTCGCGGTAGCCGGCGTCGCTGGCGATGATGTCGAACGGCGTCCAGTCGACGGCTTCCAGGGGGATCGAGGCGTAGCCGACGGGGCCGCCGAAACGCTGGCGCACGGCGGGCAGCGCCTCGGCGAGGAAGTCGGCCACCGCGGCCTGTGCGGCCGGGATCGCCGCCCGCATCCGGGCCGGGTCGGTGAGCAGCGCCATGCGTTCGGGCAGGTCGCGGCCGGGCAGGAAGCCGTCGGTGAACATGGCGATCTCGGAGCCGGTGAGGTAGACGACCGAGGCGCCGGTGCGGCGCAGGCGTTCGGCCCGCTCGGCGCCGTCGAGCAGGAACGCCATGAGTTCGTCGCGGTCGAGGCCGTTGGTGAAGGGGCAGTACCAGACCTCGAGCCCGGCCTCGGCGGCGAATCGCGCGGTCAGTTCGAGGCGGTCCTGGATGCCGCCGGTGATGCGTACCGCGTCGCAGTGCAGTTCGTCGCGGATGACGTGCAGGTCGCGCCGGACGGTCTCGGGGTCGAAGGGCTCGTGGGTGGTCGAGCCGGCGCTCACGAAGCCGGTGTCGTAGTTCATGCCGAAGACGCGCATCGGAGTCCCCTCGCTCGATAAGGTACGTCGCGTACCCTATAAGGTACGCCCAGTACCCTGCAAGGCATGAGCACGAGGCGCCGGGGTGCGGAACTGGAACAGGCGATCCTGCACGCGGCGGCGGAGGAGTTACGGGAGTCCGGGTACGCGGGGATGACCATGGACCGGGTCGCCGCCCGGGCCGGGACCAACAAGAACGCCATCTACCGCCGGTGGCCGCATCGGGCGGCGCTGGGCATCGCGGCGTACCGGCACCTGTCCGACGCCGCGATGCCCCATCCGGACACCGGCACCCTGCGGGGCGACGCGCTGGAGATGCTGCGGCGGGCGAACGAGACGTGGTCCTCGCCGTACGGGGCGATCCTGCGCGGCCTCCTCGCCGCCGCGGCGGACGACCCGGAGCTGCTCACCCTCATGCGTGAGGGTTCCGGCGCGGACACCATGGACCGTGCCTGGATGGCGATGCTCGATCGGGCCGCGGCCCGGGGCGAGGCGCCGGCCGCCGCCGCGCATCATCGGGTCGCGACCACTCCGATGATGCTGCTGCGGGCCGAGTACGCGACGCGTGGCATCCCCTCGGTCCCCGACGAGGTGCTGGTCGAGATCGTGGACGAGGTGTTCCTGCCACTCGTGCGCGGGCGTGGTGCGGTTACCGCTGGAGTCGCAGGGTCTCGCCGAAGCCCAGGCGGTGGACGAAGGCCTCCCGGGTGAGGTCGGCGAAGGCCATCACGTGGTCGACGCCGGCCTCGGTGAAGTCGACGACGGTACGGAACGGCTTCTCGCCGCGGGGCAGGGCCAGGACCCGGGCGATCTCGTCGGCGACGCCCTGCGGATCCGGGTCGATGCCGGGACGGACCAGGCTCGCGGTGGCCTCCTCGTTGCGGGCGACCAGCGGGTCGAGCGCGGCGTAGGCGGCGGTGACCGCGGTGTCCGTGGCGCGGCTGGCGTTCGGGAAGTGCGCGGTGCCCCGGGTGATCGCGCCCGGCATCACGATGGTCGTCTCGATCCCGAACTGGGACGCCTCGTAGGAGGTGACCACGGCCAGGGCGTCGAACGCGGCCTTGGAGGCGACGTACGGGCCGAGGAACGGGGGAGTGGTGACGATGATCGTGCTGCCGACGTAGAGCAGCGTGCCGGAGCGCTGTTCCCGCAGGTAGGGCAGGGCCGCGCGGTTGACCCGGTGGGCGCCGACCGCGTTGACGTCGATCAGGTGGGTCAGGTCGTCGTCGGTGAACGCCTCGACGTAGCCGACGTAGAGGTGCCCGGCGTTGTTGACGACCACGTCGAGGCGGCCGGCCCGGTCGACGACCGAGCGGACCGCGGCGTTCGCCGACTCCTGCGAGGTGACGTCGAGCTCCACCACGTGCAGGTTCTCGACGCCGGCGAACTCGGCGGCGGTGGCGGCGCCGTCCGGGCTGGTGAGCGAGCGCATGCTCGCGTACACCTGGTGGCCCTGCCGGGCCAGGGTGAGCGCGGTCAGGCGGCCGATGCCGGTGCTGGAGCCGGTGATCAGGACGACGGACATCAGGCGGCGCCGCCGTTCGCGTACAGCACCTGGCCGTTGACCCAGCGGCCCGGGCCGGCCAGGAACGCGGTGACCTCGGCGATGTCCTGCGGGGTGCCGAGGCGCTCCATCGGGTTCAGCGAGGCGATGTGGTCGATGACCGCTTGCGGCTTGCCCTCGAAGAAGAGCGGGGTGGCGGTCGGGCCGGGGGCCACGACGTTGACGGTGACGTCCTTGCCGCGCATCTCGCGGGCCAGGATCAGGGTGAGCGACTCGACGGCGCCCTTCGACATGGCGTACGCCCCGTAGGTGGGCATCTGCAGCCGGGTGATCGAGGTGGAGAAGTTGATGATCGCGCCGCCGGGGCGCACGGTGCGGGCGGCGAGGCGGCTGACCACGAAGGTGCCGCGTACGTTGGTCCGCTGGATCCGGTCGAACGTGTCCAGGTCCATCTCGGCGACCGGCGCCAGCGGCATGATGCCGGCGGTGTTGACCACCACGTCGATGCCGCCGAACGTCTCCGTGGCGTGCTGGAACAGCCGGGCCATGGCGTCCTCGTCGGCCACGTCGCCGCCGAGGACGGTGGCCGTGCCGCCGCCGGCGACGATCCCGGCCGCGGTCTCCTCGGCCGTGGCCGGGTTGCCGGCGTAGTGCACCAGCACGGACATGCCGTCGGCGGCCAGGCGCTCGGCCACGGCCTTGCCGATGCCGCCGGACGCGCCGGTGACGATGGCCGAGCGGGGAGCGGTGTTGCTCACGGTGACTCCTGGGAAGAGTTGTGGACTGCCTGTCCATAAAAAGCTAGCAAGAAAAGGACAGGCTGTCCATGTAGGGCCCGGCTTGAATAAAGACGAACCGTCCATTAAAATCGCGGCCATGGACGAGCCGACGGAACGGGTCCGCCGGGGCCGTGGCCGCCGCCCGGCGGCGGAGGTGCGTGCGGGCGTGCTGGAGGCGGCCGGGCGCCTGCTGTTCAGCGAGGGCATCAAGGCGGTCACCTTCGACCGGGTCGCCGCCGCGGCGGGATCCAGCAAGATGACCCTCTACAAATGGTGGCCCTCGACCGGCGCGCTGGCCGCCGAGGCGTACTTCGCCCGCAGCCGGCACGCGCTCGAGTTCCCGGACACCGGCGACATCCGGGCCGACCTCACGCGGCAGCTGACCGCTTTCGTCCGGCTGCTCACCGAGGAGGGCGGCGGCCCGGTGATCGCCGAACTGATCGGCGCGGCACAGACCGACCCCGACCTGGCGGCCGCCTACTCCCGCGAATACTCCCTACCCCGCCGGGCGCTCGCCGTCGAGGCGTTCGAGCGCGCCCGCGCCCGCGGCCAACTGCGCGGCGACGTGGACCTCGGCATGCTGGTCGACCA
Organism: Actinoplanes sp. NPDC051851; assembly: GCF_040681165.1. NCBI lineage: Bacteria > Bacillati > Actinomycetota > Actinomycetes > Micromonosporales > Micromonosporaceae > Actinoplanes > Actinoplanes sp. NPDC051851. Next base: position 11,139 of record NZ_JBFAYF010000045.1, read on the forward strand.
GCTCTGGGGCGCCTGCTACCACCGCCTGCTCATCCCGGACGCGCCCTTGGACACCGCCTTCGCCGCGGCCCTGGTGGCCAACGCCCTGGACGGCGCGGCGGCGTGAGCCTCCGTCAGGGTGCGACGGTGAGCGGTTCGCCGGGGCTGATGACCGTGACCGGCACGGTAGGGGCCAGGCGGGCCGCCGCGTCGACGAAGCGGGCGGGGTCCTTGTCGCTCTTGAGGATGAAGCGGTCGCCGATCGGGCCGCCGGTGAATGCGTAGTGCTGCGGGACCGCCAGTTTCGGGCGTAGCGCGGCGGTAAGTTCGGCGGCCTCCTCGGCGTTCATGACGACCTGCTTGTTGCCGGCCATCCGGATGCGCAGGCCGTTGATGGGCAGCAGCGCGACGTCGATCGGCCCGTACCGTTCGGTCAGTGTCAGTAGTTCGGGGACCAGCAGCGTGTCCCCGGCGAAGTAGGCGCTGCGGCCGCCGCCGGTGATGACGTAGGTGACCTCGTGCACGCCGTGCTGCCCGGGTGCGGCGTTGATGGTCAGGTCGCCGACCCGGGCGCTCTGCCAGGCTTCCAGGGCGCGCACGTTGGTGAAGCCCGCCTTGCGGGCCTTTTCGACGACCGGCCCGGCGACCAGGAGGGGAACGTTCTTCCGGCTCTTCGGCGACAAACAGGAGGTCGTCTTCGCCCGGCAACAGGAACTGCTCGACACGATCGCGGCCGCTGCGCGGCACAACGGCGCCGCCGCGACATCCCTGGCCGACGCCGTCGAGCAGCTGCGCCCGGTCGTACTGGAACTGCTCACCGTGGCCGTGTCCGACCCGCAGGGATACACCCGCCATTTCCGGCTCGTCGAGCAGCACCCGGAGCTGATCGACCGCGACGCGGTCAAGACCCAGCAGATCGCCCGGAAGCTGGGTGAGCTCCTCGTCCACCGTGGATCCGACGAGGCCACGGCCATGCTGGCCGGGCAGGTCGCGATCGCCTGTTACCTGGCCGCGAAGTCACCCGACGATGATCCCGGTACCCTGATCGAGCGCGCCAGCGCCTCGTTCGCGCGAGTCCTCACGCTCGGCATCGGCTGATTCCGGGGCGGGCGTCGCCACCGCCCCGGAATCGCCGCACCTCAGTGGTCGGCGTCGCAGTTATCGATCACCGCCACACCGTGGCCCCATACAGCGGCTCAGCCTTCTCGAGCACGCCTCAGCGGTACCGGAAGAGGATCCGGCCCCGGGTGAGGTCGTACGGGCTCAGCTCCACCAGCACCCGGTCGAACGGAAGGATCTTGATGTAGTGCTTACGGATCTTTCCGCTGATGTGGGCCAGCACCGTGTGGCCGTTCTGCAACTCCACCTTGAACATGGCGTTGCGCATGCACTCCACAACGGTGCCTTCGAGCTCGATGCCATTCGACGTCCGTGGCATGGTCAGCGCCTCCTGTCGTTGTCGATCACCGGAGGACCAGTTCGAGGTTGCATCCGGTGCGCCGGGCGCCGACGCCCTCGAACAGTACCGTTGCGGCCGTATTGGCTTCGGACACCTCGGCCGAGGCCGTGTGCTTGCCCACGCTGTACAACGCGCCGAGCGTGTGGGCCAGCAGCGCCCGCCCGATCCCACGCCGCTGGGAACCGGCCCGGACGGCGATCAACCCGATCCGCGGCAGCCGGGTGACCATCGCCATTCGCAGCAGGCCCACGTACCGGCCGGACTCCTCGGCCACGGCGTACTTCGCCGGATCCGGGGTGGGCGGCGCCAGGATCTCGGCCGGCATGTCCTGCCAACCGGGCCCGGCCGCCACCTCGGCACGGATCGCGGCGTCCAGCTCCCGCAACGGCTCCACGCGTGCGCTGCCGAAGGCCTTGATCGTCACTCCGGACGGCGGCAGGCTCGTGCCGAGCCCGGTGACCTGCGGATCGGTGGGCACCGCGTACTCCCACTCCCGGCGCCGGGTGCGGAAACCGCTGCGCCGCCACTGTGCGGTCAGATCGGTCTCGGACTCCTCGACGACGGTGTGCAGCGGCCTCGGCAGGGCGGCCAGCATCGCCTCGGCCAGCCGCGCGAAGGCGGTATCGTTCCAGGCGTCGACGCTGACGAACATCCGCCCGTCCGGCCGGCGCGACGCGGCCGCGCGGCCGACCACGAGGTCGTCCTCCAGAGCGTGCCACTGCCCGTCCGCGACGCGCGACACCAGCACGTCGCGACTGAATTCCACATGGTTCATGGTGTGCCTCTCAGGATCGCCAGGGGGTGGGGCGCTCCCGGTGACACCTCCGTCAGTGACCGGTCCGTGACGACAGGGTGAGCACCCACATCGCAACAACGTTCACGGGTCTCACCTCCTCCAGCAGTGCCACGGCGAGGCGAAAACTACCAGCCCGCTCGACACGCCGTCCAAGGGTTTCCGCCGGCGCCCCGCGAACCCGCGGCACGGAACGTGGGCGTGCCGGGTGCCGTCAAAGGTCCGTCAATAGCCCATCAAGGCTCCGTTAATCGTCGAGACATTACCTCGGAACAGTCCTCATGATGGAGGAGCCGGGTCGTGGATGACCATTCCCGCCCGGCTTATTCCCGAGGAGGAATGATGTCGTCGCCAGCCACCGGTGAACCCGGTCCCTCCCGTCCGCAAACGCCGCTGAACAGCACCGACGACCGCGACAGCGCGATCGGCGTGGCGCAGCCATCGAAAGGGAGATGGCTTTCCCGGAACGGGGAGACCGTGGAACGCGGAATGGCATTAGCACCCTACGTGGGACAGGGTGCCGGACTATTCGCGAAATGGGCCGATGCGAACAGCGCGGCCGCCGGTCCGGTGTATGGCACCGGAATCGCGCTGGCCGGTGTCCCCGGGCTGAAAGCGGCGGGGGAGGAGCTGAACGTTCTGGCCCGTGGCGGCAGCCCGAGCTACCGGCGTCTGGCCGCCGGGGTGGCGGAGGCCGCGTTCGCCGGCTCCTACGGCTGGTACAACGCGATGGGACAGAACCCGGCGGCGGGCGGCTTCAGCGCGGTGGTGCACGGTGCGGCCGCCTACTACCGCAGCGGCCTGCCGCAGGGCCGGATGCCGGAGAACGGCCGGGGCCCGATCCTGCCCCTGCACCACACGCCCACCCCGCCGGTACGGGCCTCCGCCGCGGCGAGCCTGACCTCGCAGCGGCCGTCGGTCAGCGCGCCGCCGCCGGTCGCCCGCCGGGAGGCGCCCCGCCCGGCGACCCCGACCTCTGCGCCCACCCCGGGCCTCACCCGCTGACCGCGCCGCCCGGCGCCTCGACCTGCCCGCTGGTGCTTCGGCGCGTGTCGGGGGTGGGCCGGTCTGGGGACGCCGCCGTCCGGTAGGCGCCGGGAGTCTGGCCGGTGGTCCGGGCGAAGGTGTCGACGAAGGCGCTCGTCGTGGCCCATCCGCAGCGGTGCCCGGCCTCGGTCACCGTGGCGCCGCGAGCCAGTTCGATCATCGCGTGGAAGACGCGGGTGTCGGTGCGCCACTGCGGGTACGTCCTGCCGTACTCGTCGCGGAACAGGCGGGCCAGGGTGCGTTCGCTGGTTCCGGTGCGCCGGGACAGCCAGGTCATGGTGCGCGGCACGGCCAGGTCCTCCTCGACGAGGCGGCAGGCGTGGCTCAACCGAGGGTCGCGTGCCGCCGGCAGCATCACCGGTTCGACGTCCGCGCGGCGCACCCGGTCGCGGATCACCGCGCGCAGGCGCCGTCCCTCGGCGGTGGGCAGTCCGGGCTCGGTGGAGGCCATCAACAGCTCCCGCAGCAGGGCGGAGACCGCGATGACGATGGGTGTACGGCCGTCCAGCAGCGGTTCCCCGGCGGGGAAGGCGAGCGTGTGGACGGTGCTCCGCCCGTACACCCGGTGGTGGTGCCAGGTTCCGGCCGGGATCCACAGGGCGCGGTCGGGTCCGGCCGCCCAGGCGGCCTCGTCGGTGCGGGCGGCGAGGACGCCGCTGCTGACGTACAGCAACTGATGGTCGTCGTGGTGGTGTCGTGCGATGGTCTCGCCGGCGAGATGGCTGTGGCGAGTTTGCGACATAAGATGGCAGCCTATCGGAAGTCAGACGCGCCGCGAGCCGCGATCGTGGTGGAGTGAGCGTCGACCTTCGCCCCCTGGCGATCCCCGCCTTCCGGCGGCTCTTCCTCGGTCAGTGCGCCGGCGTGCTCGGCATGGCGGTCACCGTGGTCGCCGTCCCGGTTCAGCTGTACGCCCTGACCCACTCCTCGCTGGTGGTGGGCCTCAACGGGCTGGCGAGCGTGCTGCCCGTCGTCGTGCTGGGCCTGTACGGCGGCGCGGTCGCGGACGCCGTCGACCGGCGCCGGGCGTACCTGATGTCGTCGCTGACCGCCTGGGCCATGACGCTGACGCTGCTCGCCCTGAGCGTGGTCGGCGCCGGTTCACCGGCGCTGATCCTCGCCGCCGTGGCCGTCCAGACCGGCTCGTTCGCCTTCTCCGCCTCGGCCCGGGGCGCGATGCTGCCGTCCCTGGTGCCCACCGGCCAGGTGCCCGCCGCCAACGCCCTGTCCTATCTCGTCTCCAGCGCCGGCCAGGTGGTGGGCCCACTGCTCGCCGGTGTCGCGCTCGCGGCCCCGCACGGTTTCGTGATCGCCTACGGCACCGATGCACTGCTGTTCACCGCGGTCCTGTTCGCGGCGTGGCGCCTGCCGCCGATGCCACCCGGGGAACGCGCCGGGCGGCCCGGGTTGCGCTCGGTCGCCGAGGGTCTGCGTTTTCTGCGGGGGCGGCCGGTTCTGCTGATGTCGTTCGCCGTGGACCTGGCGGTCATGACCCTCGCCATGCCCGAGGCGCTGTTCCCGCAGGCCGCCGTGACCCGTTTTCACGGCGGGGCCGGGCCGCTCTACGCGGCGATCTCGTTCGGCGCGGTGCTGGGCGGCCTGTTCACCGGCTGGCTGGGGGCGGTCCGCCGGCAGGGCGTGGCGCTGACCGCGGCCGTGGTCGTCATGGCGCTGGCGATCGCCGCCGCCGGAGTCATGCACCAGCTGTGGGCGGCGGTGGCCCTGCTCGTGCTCGCCGGGTCGGCCGATCTGGTCAGCGCGGTGTACCGGCAGACGATCCTGCAGACGGCGGTGCCGGAACAGTTCCGTGGCCGGCTGCAGGGCGTGTTCACGGTGGTGGTCAACGGCGGTCCCCGGCTCGGTGACCTGCGCGCCGAGCGATGGCCGGCGTCACCGGCCTGACCATCGCCTGGTCGTGGACCGCCCTGGCCTGCGCGGCCCTGGTCCTGCTGGTCGCGGTCACGGTACGCCCGTTCTGGCGTTACGACACGGCGGCCGAGCACCACAGCCACCCGGCGCGCGTGTAGCGCGGGCCCGGACCACGGCCGCCGGGCCCGTTCGGCTCCGACGGGATCACCGGCCGTACCGGGGAGTGGCATGATCGCGCCCATGACGCCTCTCTCGTACGCCGCCCTGGGCAGCTCGTTCGCGTCCGGTCCGGGCATCGAACCACTGGTCGACGTGGCGGCGATGCGGTCGGCGGGCAACTATCCGCACCTGCTGGCGCGGGCGCTGGGCGCCACCCTGACCGACCTGACGATCTCGGGCGCCACGACCGCGACCATCCTGGACGAGCGGCAGGTGACGATGTGGGGCGCCGAGTTCCCGCCACAGCTGGCCGGCCTGCCCACCTCCGCGGACCTGGTCACCGTCACCGCGGGCGGCAACGACCTGCGTTACATGGGCGCGCTGCTCTTCACCGCCTGGACCCGGGCCCAGCCGGGCGGCCAGATCGCGACGATGCTGGCCGCCGACTTCCCGGACGGCCTGCCGGTGCCGTCCGCGGCCGACGTCGAGCGGACGGCATCCGGCCTGGCCGAGATCGTCGCCCGGGTCCGGGAGCGGGCACCCCGCGCCCGGGTCCTGCTCGTCGACTACCTGACGATCCTCGGCCCGGACACGGCCGCCCCGTTCGAGCCGGCCGAGGTCGCCCTGTTCCGCGAGATCCAGGCGGCCCTCGAAACGGCGTACGAGAAAGCCGCGGCCTCCTCCGGCGCCGAGCTGATCGCCGCCTCCCGGATCAGCCGCTCCCACGCCCTCGGCGCCGCGCGGCCCTGGATCGCCCCGTTCTCCACCGCCCCGGCCGACACGATGGGTTCGTTCCACCCGAACGCCGCCGGCATGGCCGCGGTCGCCGACCTCATCGTCGCCCACCTGGCGTAACGCCTGGCCCCGCCCGGATCTTGCTCGAAGCCCTCCACACTGCCGGCTGTGCAAACGCGGGCATCGAGGAGGTTGGCGTGCTCCGCCGCCGATTAGGTCCTGGATGCCGGTAAGGAGGCGGTTCGTCTTCGTGGCGGACCGCGTTTTTGATCTACGTGCGGGCATAGTCCGGGCAAACTCGGCGGCACAGGGCAGCACGAGGCGGTGCCTACGCGTCGGATGGCCTACCTGACTAGGAGTAACCGTCAGTAGGTCTCATCTGAGTCGGCGGGCGGTGTCGAGCCGATCAAGTTCACCGTCGATGTCGATGGAGTGAGCGCCGAAGGGGTGCACATTCGTGTGGTGAGTGGCCCAGATGCGCGCGAGGATCTCGTCGTCGGCGCGGCCGGTTCGGCGCCGAGGTCATCGACAAGTCGGCCGGTCTCGTTGCCGAGCAAGTCTTGGCCGACTATCACGGCGTCGACGCGCTGGCGAGCCTGTTCAGCAGCACCAACGACGACGTCCCTCTGGCGACAATCCGTTCCTGCGGAAAGGCGGTCACTCTGGCCCAGCCCCGGACGCCGAGGCGGGAGCGGCCACCGCGCTGAACCCGGGTTTGCCAGTTCGGATGAACTCGCCTCCCGTGGTACGGGACGGGAGTAGCCGGGGAACGGCCGGATGTTCGGGAGGCGGATCGCTGGTGTCGGAGGCCGGGTGGCCGATTGGTGTGTTGCGAATGGGCAGCCTGGTGGGGGTAGGCGTGGAACAAGACACGGTTCAACGGTGGGTCCGGCCGGCGGTGCTCTATATGTTCACTGGCCTGTTGCTGGCTGCGGCGATTGTCGGAGCGCTGAGTGACAGCGGTAGTGCGGCGTCCTGGTACGGCAATCTCGCCCAGCTGATGATGGACGGCGTCGGGACCGCCTGCGCCGTGGCAGTCGGTGCGCGTCGCGGCTTGAGCCGGCGAGTCCGCCGCGCCTGGGGGTTCATTGCGGCTGCTCTTGGGCTGCTGACGCTGGGGGCGGCCAACCATGTACTGATCGCTGGCCAGGTCGTGGCTCCGGATATGCAGATGCCGTTCTTCGGTGAGACCGTACGGCTCGCGTTCGTCGCGATGATGTTGACGGGGCTGTTGTTACTTCCGCGTCCTTCCGGCGGCCTTTCGAAGCATAAGACCACCCTTGACGTCTGCATCGTTGTCATCGCTGGCGGCATGCTGATGTGGCACTACGTCACGGGACCGGCGATTACCGCGAACCTCGCGAACGGTAAGGTCACCTTCTACTTCGGCTCTGGTCAGCCCAGCGGAGTCGTACCGGTTGCCCCGGCCATCATCTTCCCGATCTGCTACGCGGTGTTGCTCTTCGGTGTCGCGCTGGTGATGTTGAACGGCGTTGACCCATCGGTGCGCCGGCCAGTTCGTCTGCTCGCGAACGCGTTGCTGTTGCAGTTGTCCGGTAACGTCGGTGTCGGCTACCTGATCTCCCGGCCCGGTTCTGACCATGACACCAGTACGGCGGTCGCCGTCATCATGGTTGCTCACTTCCTTTTCACCGCGGCTGCCTTCGAGCAGACCAGAGCCGTCCCGGTCGATGTCCGGCCTGGTCGGCCGAAGGGTGCGGTGTCCGTGATGCCGTATGCGGGGGTGGTGGTCGGTCTCCTGCTGTTGCTCGACAGCACCCTTCGCGATGGTGCCCTTCACGAACGGCTGGGCGTGGTGCTGGGCGCTATGGCGCTGACGGTGCTGGTCTTGCTTCGCCAGGTCACGGTGCTGCGCGAGAATCACCAGCTGGCGGTTACCGACGCGTTGACCGGATTGGCCAATCGTGCTCACCTGAACGAAGCGCTTTCGCGCGCTCTGGCACGTTCCGCGCGCAACAACAAATCCGTCGGCCTGCTACTTGCGGACCTGAATGGTTTCAAGCAGGTCAACGATGCCCTCGGCCATGCCGCGGGCGACCGGATGTTGGTGGAGTTCGCCGGCATGTTGCGCCGCTCGGTGCTGGGCCGCGACTTCGCCGCCCGGCTCGGCAGCGACGAGCTCGTCATCGCCCGGCTTGGCGGCGACGAGTTCGTCGTTGTACTGCATGACATCGACGACCTCGACGGCGCCGAGGTCGTGGTCCGTCGTCTTCACGCGGAGATGGAGCGGCCCATCATGATCCGCGACACACCGGTGCAGGTACGCTGTGCCGTCGGTGTCGCGCTTGCCGGCCCCGGCGACGATGACGCCGACGCCCTGCTGCAGCGCGCCGACGAGGCTATGTACCAGAACAAGCACCAGCTCAAAGCTGCTGTTTCCCGGCAAGCGCGGGAGGCCGACCTGCAGGGGTGTCCGCCGTACGAGTTCGACAGACTGCTGGCCTTGCCCTCTGATCAGGGTGATCTCGTGTGGCCTACTGCCGTAGTAGTAGGTCGGTCTACGACTGGTGGAGGACGTGACGAGTGATCACCGAGCCTACGGTGAGTTCGTGCGTTCGGTGTTGCTGAACTGGTCGGTTGCGATCGCCGTCGGCGTGCTGAGCGTCGTCGGCGCCTTGCATGGAATGGGACACGGCCGTATCCCGCTCGCCGTCGACCTCGTTTCGGCGGTGGGCGTCACGATCGCGATCGGCCTCAGCACGTTTGCCCCGCTGCCGGTACTCGCCGTCGTGGTCCTGACTGCCGTTGTCTACGAGGCGATCGGGTGGAGCACTCCCGCGCTGATCGCCGCGATGGTCGCCGCGTTGTATCGGCTGGCCCTGCACTCCCGTCGCCGGGTCTCCTGGGCGGCGGCGCTGGCCTCTGGTGGTGCCTGGTGGGCGGCGTCGGCCTTCGAACAGTCGTCGCAGTTGTGGACGCTGGCTGCTCTCAGTTCGTTTGCGTGGACCGGCCTCGCGGTGGCCTACGGTGACGCGGTCCGTAATCGCCGTGCCTACCTCGCCGAGGTCGAAGAGCGGGTCCGCCGCGTCGAGGTCGGCCGAGAACAGGAGGTCCGGCAACGGGTCGCCGAGGAGCGGTTGCGGATCGCCCGGGAGTTGCATGACGTGGTGGCTCACCATATGGCTGTCATCACTGTGCAGTCCGGCGCCGCGGCGTACGCGTTGTCGCGGCAGCCCTCTGCCGCCGAGCCGGCGCTGCATCACATCCGGCAGGCATCCCAGGTCGTACTGAAGGAGCTGGCGGCAATCGTCGGGCTGCTGCGGGAGCCAGGAGCCGGCAAATCACCCGCCCATCCGCAGCCGGGGCTGGACACGTTGCCGCAGCTGCTGGCGGGTTTCGCCGCAACCGGAGCGAAGATCGACTTCGAGTATTCCGGAGAGGTCCGTGACCTGTCGGCCAGCGGCAGCCTGGCGGCGTACCGAATCATCCAGGAAGCACTGACGAATGCCCGCAAACACGGCGATGGCGACACCATCCACGTACGTTTGCGGTACGAACGTGACTGTCTCCAGCTCGAGATCATCAACGGCGTGCCGGAGACGGCCTCGACCCGAGACGGGGGGTTCGGGCTGATCGGTATGCGCGAGCGTGCCGCAGCCGCGGATGGCAGCGCGCAGATCGGTCGCACTCAGGATGGCCGGTTCTCCGTACACGTCACCCTTCCGGCACCTCGATGACACGAAACCAAAGAATGGGCCGAGGATGTTCGGCGCAGCTACTACGCCAGTAGTAGTAGCGATGACTACTACGGTCAGATGCCGCGAGCCGGACTCATGGCAACTCTTGACGAATTCCACCGTCGAGAGGACTTCTTGTGAAGCGCAGATCTGTGCTTGCTGTTACGGCTGCCGGCGTGGTGTCCGCCGTCGCGGGCTGCTCCGGTGACGACGACAAGCCGTCCGCGGACTCGTCGCCCGGTGCCACGACGGCGTCCCTGGAGTTCGACAAGAACGCGTTCACCGAGAAGACCGCAACGGTCCCGACCTCGGCCGGCGACCGTGAGATCACGTACAAGCTGTGGAGCAAGCTTCCGTACGTGTCCAAGCCGGTGGACGTGAACTATCAGAGCCTGAGCATCGCCGTTCCCACCAAGATCGACGGCAAGGAGATCGACGCGAGCAAGGCGCCGATCCTGTTCGAGATCCCGGTCGGTGGTTACCTCTCCTCCGAGGCCACCGACGACCCGCTCGCCGCACGGATGCCGGTCGGCGGTGGTATGGGCGGCCCAGGTGGCGGTGCCGGAGCCAACGGTGGTCCTCAGGCCGGCGCGAGCGGGGCTCCCGGCGGTGGGATGCCGCAGGCCGGTGCCAGCGGGGCGGCGGGCGGCGGTTTCCCCGGTGGCGGGGCCAGCGGTGCGCCGGGCGGTGGGATGCCGCAGGCCGGTGCCAGCGGGGCGGCGGGTGTCGGGCAGAACGGGGTGGCGACCGGTGTCGGGTCGCTGGGGCAGAACGTCTACGAGGCGATCGCCAACGGCTGGGTCGTCGTCACGGTCGCCGCTCGCGGCCGGGACAACAAGAGCACGGACGGCACCTTCTTCGGCAAGGCCCCGGCGGTGATCGTCGACCTCAAGGCCGCAGTCCGATACCTGCGGCACAACAAGGCTGACCTGCCGGGCGACACCGACAAGATGGTCTCCGACGGCAGCAGCGCCGGCGGTGGCGTCTCCGCCCTGCTCGGTGCCTCCGCCGACAGCGACCTCTACGAGAAGTACCTGACCGAACTCGGCGCCGCCGACGCCAGCGACGCCATCTTCGGGGTCGCCGCCTACTGCCCGATCACCGACCTGGACAACGCCGACACCGCGTACGAGTTCCTGTACGGATCCCTGGCCGCCAACGGCCAGCAGGTCGATCAGACCGTTTCCAAGGACCTGTCCGAGGCGTTCCCCGCCTATCAGGACGGGCTCGGGCTCAAGGGCTTGGACGACCGGACGCTGACCGCGGCCCGCTACAAGGACTACCTGCTCACCCAGTACCTGCAGCCGTCGGCCGGAACCTACCTGGCGAACCTCTCCAGCACTGACCGCACCGCCTACCTGGCGACCAACACGTGGATCAAGTACTCCGGTGGCAAGGCCCGGTTCAGCTTCGCCGACTACCTGACCCACCTGGGCCGGCGCAAGAAGACCGAACCCGCCTTCGACGCCTTCGACCTGTCCGCCGGTGAGAACATCGAATTCGGCACCGAGACCACTGACGCGCGCCACTTCACCGCCTACAGCGCGAAGAAGGACTCCAGCGGCACCGGCACGACCGTGGGCGACGACATCGCCGACCTGCTCACGCTGATGAACCCGATGTACTTCATCAAACAGAAGAACGAGGGCCGGGCCAAGAACTGGTTCATCCGGCTCGGCACCAGCGACACCGACACCGCCCTGACCGTCTCGGCCAACCTCGCCGCCGGCTTCCACACCCTCGGCGACACCGTCGACCACTTGATGTACTGGGACGCCGGCCACGGTGCCAACGAGGACCCCGACAAGTTCATCGCCTGGGCCAACAAGATCACCGGCCACACTGCGCCCTAACGATCTTTTGGTCGGGACTGTACAAAGAACGGCTCTGGCGCAGAAACGGTGGTCGAGATGATCTGCCTATGCGAGCAGGATTCGCTGGCGTAGGAGGTCGAAGTCGGCTCGGGTCGACAGCTCGCGGTGCCGGATCTGGGGCAATGCGGTCTCGGGCGCTGGCCTGGAGAGCATGGGATTCGCGTTCGGTGATCAAGTTGGATCACCGAACCGTCGTCGTAGTCCTACCTCGCCGCCGTGGTCGCCATCGGCGGCGAGGTAGAACCATCCGAAAGAGAAATGCCAGGGCTCATCGTGCGGTGTGTTGCCGGGATCAGAGGTACGCCGCCAGCTCGGCCTCGAATCGGTCTGCCGTGAGCAGCCGCCGGACGGTGGTCAAGAAGCGTCCGGCCGCTGCTCCGTCGATGAGCCGGTGGTCGTAGGTGAGCGGTAGCGAGCAGACCGACCGGGCGACGATCTGCTCGCCGTCGGGGCCGGATAGCACCCTGGGGCGCCGGACGATCGCCCCGGTGCCGAGGATGGCCACCTCCGGATAGTTGAGGATGGGTGTCTCGGTCAACGAGCCGGCGCCACCGATGTTGGAGATCGTGATGGTGCTGCCCGACAACTCGTCCGGGCTCGACCGGCCGCTGCGGGCTCGCTCCGCCAGGTCGGCGATGGCCCTGGCCAGTTGCGGCACCGTCTTGTCACCCGTGTCGCGGATCACCGGGACCAGAAGGCCGGCGGGAGTATCCACGGCCACGCCCAGATGCACTGTGGGGTGGTAGATGACCTCCTTCTCGTTCTCGTCGAGCGACGCGTTGAACTCCGGGTGCTCGGTGCACGCCTCGCTCACAGCACGGCAGAAGAACGGCAGGAAGGTCAGGCTGATGCCCTCCTTCTCCCGGAACGTGCTCTTGGCCCGTTCGCGGAGGGCCACCAAGTCGCTCACGTCGGCCTCGTGGACCGCGGTGAGCTGCGCGGTTGCCCCCAGTGACTCGCGCATCCGCCGGGCGATGATCCGGCGGATACGCGACAGAGGCTTCCGGTGGCCGGCCAGCGGCGGTGCGCTCATGCCTGCTCGATCTCAGCGACGAGGGTGCCCACCTCGCATGTCTCGCGTTCCTGCACCTTGATGCGCAGGACACCGTCGGCGGGTGCCTCGATCTCGTTGTCCGCCTTGTCGGTGCCGAGGACGTAGATCGGATCCCCCGTGGAGACGGTGGCGCCGTCGGCTACCAGCCACTCCACCAACTCCCCCTCCTGCATCGTCACACCGAGCTGTGGGATTCTTACCTCGACTGCCATACCTCTCCTTAAGTGCTTGTCGTGTCGTCCTCGGTGCCGCGAGGATTCAGCCGTCGGTCTCGAGTGGCTTTTCGGGCAGCGGATAGCGGCTCGTCACGTCGAACAGCAGCGACCCGTCGCCGTTCTGCCGGTAGGCGCGTAACTGGTCGGCGGACCGGCGGACGCCGAGCAGGCGGAACAGCTCCCAGGCGTCGGGCAGGTCGACTTCGGCGGCGACCTGCGGACCGCCGAACAGCGCGGCGACCTCGGGGGTACGCAGCAGTAGCCCGCGCTCGCCGACCAGGTCCAGATACCGGACCCAGGCGACCATGGCCGACAGCGCCTCGGGAAGTCCCGCCTCGTGATCGCGGTAGGCCGGACCCAGGGCGGTACGCAGATCGTGCTCGTGCGAAACCAGGTCGACCACCAGCGGCCCGACCGAGCGTCCGGCGAAGCGGGCCTCGACCGTCGGCAGCACGGACTCGAACTCGTCCGCGATGCCAGCCAGGCTCGTCTGCCGCCGGGCGGACACTTCACGGTCGACGGTCTTCTGCGGATCGTCGCCGAATCCTGTGCCCGAGCTGGTCAACCGCCCGACGCTGGTCACGTGCGCGAGTAGATCGCGTATCGTCCATGCGGGGCAGGCCGGCACCGGCTCCGGCGCCGCGGTCTCTCCCACTTCACGGGCCAGGGTGATGATGCGCCGCGCCGAGTCCAGGTATGCGGTCAGCATGGCGTCGTCGCTCGGCGCGAGGTCGGTCGCGGGGTCCTTGAGATGTTGCGTCATCGTTCTGCTCCTTCGTCGCCCGGCCGGTCAGAACAGCGAGCGCACCGCTTGCTCGATACGGCCGGCATGCGGCAGGAACTCCGCCTCCAGGTTCCGGGCGTAGGGAACCGGTGTGTCGGCTCCACCCACGCGGCGCACAGGCCCGGCGAGTTCACCGAACAGCTCCTCGTGAATGGTGGCCGCCAGCTCGGCGCCATACCCGCTGCGGCGCACCGCCTCATGTACGACGACGGCCCGCTTGGTCCGGCCGACGGCGTTGAGCAGACCCTCGCGGTCCAACGGCACGAGCGAGCGCAGATCGATGACCTCCGCGTCGATGCCGTCCGCGGACAGTTTGTCGGCCACAGCCACGCACTCGTGAACCTGGCGTCCCCAGCTGATCAGCGAGACGTCCGAGCCTTCCCGGGCGGTGCGCAGCTTGCCGAGCGGGACACGGTAGTCGCCGGGCGGCACATGCCCCTTCTGCGAGTAATAGAGCATGAACATCTCCACGAAGACCACCGGATCGTCGTCGAAGATCGAGGACAGCAGCAGCCCTTTGGCATCCGCCGCGGTGGAGGGCACCACGACCTTCAGGCCCGCCGTGTGCGTCAGCGGTGCTTCGAGCATGTCGGAGTGCTGCGCGCCGAATCCGCCGCCGGCGCCGGTGGTCGTGCGGACCACGAGGGGCACCTTCGTCTGCCCGCCCGACATGTAGCGGATCTTGGCTGCGTGGTTGATGAGCTGGTCGGCCGCGACGGAGATGAAGTTCATCAGCATGATCTCGGCGACCGGCCGCATGCCGGCGATGGCCGCGCCGACCGCAGCTCCCATGATCGCCTGCTCGGAGATCGGGGTCGGCCGGACCCGGTCGAGCCCGAACTTCGTCGACAGGCCCTTATGTACCTTGAAACCGCCGCCGGCCGGGTCCTGGATGTCCTCGCCGAGCTCGAAGACGGTGTCGTCCATCGACATGGCGACGTCCAGCGCGTCGTTGATGGCCTGGACCATGCCGAGGACGCGTTCCGGGGAGTCCTGCGCGGCCGGGGCGGCTTGCGCCTGAGTAGTCATGACGGCGTGCTCCTCAGAGATCGGTGTAGAGCTCGGACGGGTCGGGCTGCGGGCTGGCGAGGGCGAACTCGAACGCCTCGTCGATCTCCTGCTTGAGCGACGCCTCGAGCGCGCCGAGCTCGTCCTCGGTGGCGATCGACTCGTCGATCAACCGCTGACGCAGCGCCGGCACGGGGTCGGCCGCGATCGCCTGCTGCAGCTCCTCCTTGGGCATGTACTGCATCGGGTCGGCCGGAGTGTGCCCGCGGAACCGGTAGGTCTCCGCTTCGATGAGGGTCGGCCCGTTGCCCGCCCGTGCGGCCTCCACCGACGCCAGCGCGGCGTGGTACATCTGTGCGGGGTCATTGCCGTTGACCCGGAACGAGCGCATCGAGTAGCCGGCCGCCCGGTCGGCGATGTGCTTGGCGGAGGTGCCGACGGCGTACGCCGTGTACTCGGCGTACTGGTTGTTCTGGCAGACGAAGATCACCGGGAGGTTCCAGACCGAGGCGAGATTGAGTGCCTCGTGGAAGGCGCCGATGTTGGAGGCGCCGTCGCCGAAGTTGACGACCGTCACCTGGTCGGTTCCGCGCATCTGCGCCGCGAGGGCGATGCCGACGCCGATCGGCAGACCGGAGCCGACGACGCCGGTGGTCACCATGAGCCCACTGTCGGGGTGGGTGATGTGCATCGGCCCGCCCTTGCCCTTACAGGTGCCCGTGGCCCGGCCGAGGAACTCCGCGGTCAGTTCGCGCAGCGGGACTCCCTTGGCGATCTGGTCGTGGATGCCACGATAGATCGTCAGGACGTAGTCGTCGGTCCGCAGGACCTGCGCGAACGCCGACGGGATGATCTCCTGCCCGCGCGGCGAGTAGTACATGCCCGCCGCCTTACCGGTCTTGAGCGCGGAGACGTACGTATCGTCATAGATCTTGATCTTGATGGCGGTCGTGTAGATGCCGAGCAGAATCTGCGGTGAGACCTCGATCCGCGTTTCGGTATCGAGAGAGGTCGTCATGATTTCTCCGTTTCCGTGTCGGACGGCAGGGGGCGGTGCCGCGACCTGCTCAGTCGGGCAGCAGGCGCAGGTTGCTGAAGCTGCGCTGGACCCAGTGGACCTGCCCGTCGACGTACACCTTGGTCAGCTGGCCGGCGCCGAAACCGTGGAAGCCGGGCTCGACCGTCTCCCACCCGCCTCCCTCCAGCGGCTGGACATCGACCTCGAAGCCCTTCCGGTCGGCGTCGGTGGTCACCGTGACGATCGCCATTGCGTGTTCCTTCCTCTGCGCGTGCTGTCGTCTCCGCGGTCGGCGTTCATCGCCGTTCCCCGCGGAAGGTCCGCTGCTCGGCGACCACGTCGCCACGCAGCTGCAGCTGGCAGGCGAGCCGGATGCCGGTGGGGTCGTCGCCGTAGAGTCGCCGCGCCAGCCGGGTGACGGCGCGGCGTTCCTGCTCGGTGTCGATCGGCGCCGCCGCCTGCGGATCGCCGTCGAGCAGCCGGACGTGGCAGTGTGTGCAGGTCCCCTGGCCGCCGCAGATGGTCGGCCAGTCGTAGCCTTCCCGATCGGCGGCGTCGAAGAGCGTCTCGCCGGCGTACACCTCGATGTCGATGCCGGCCGGTTCGATCCGCGCGGTATACGAGCCTGCGTGAGCGGTGGACTCGATCGCTCCCGCAGCCGGATCATGTCGGCTGCTCACAGCACCTTGGCGAGCTCACGGTCGAGCGCCCGATGCCAGTTGATGATCATCTGCTCGACATCGACACCGAGGCGGATGTGTTTGAGACCGGAGGTGCGCAGCCCGGTCTGCATCCGTTCGATGTTGCTGGCGTCCTGCTGCACGAACCACAGTTCGTCCCAGGTCGGAGCGTCGTCCGCGGCGATCTTGGGACGCCGTACCGGCGTGCCCTCCGGCGGGATCTCCAGGCCCCAGAAGTCGTAGATGCACTTGTTGGGGTCGCTCGGGTGCGGCCGGGAGCGGTAGACCAGAGCACAGCCGAGCAGGGATACGCCGGTGAAGTTCGGGTACATCGCGAAGTGGCCGGTGACGTCGGGGTTGGGCGCCGGTAGCCGGACTCCACGTTCGGCGGCGTTGCGGTAGACGCGTTTGCCGAACTCGGGGAAGAAGCCGTCGTGCGGTCGCGGCAGCTCCTCGAGTAGCTGCTCGATGATCGCGACGTAATGGGCGTTGGTCTGCGCCTGCGAGCCTTCCCACATCGCTTTGGCCGAGGCGTAGAAGAGCTCGGCCTCGGTCTTGACGGCCGGATCGGTCTTGCGGAACTGCAAGGGCTGGCCCGGGCGCACGAACCGCCGGGGCGCTCGCATGTCGGCCCAGCCGTGTCCCTGAGGGTCGGTGCGGTAGTGGCCGTAGGACAGGGCGTTGAAGTCCTCGTTCTTGAGGAAGCACGCCATCTCGGGATGCGCCTGCATGACGTGGTAGGCCTCGAAGAAGGCCTCCTGCGCGACCTTCCAGTTGGCGTCGAACTCGACCTGATGCCACCAGTTGACGTGCATACGCTCGAAGTCGTTCGGGTCGAGCGCCGCGCCGATGCCGTGCGTGGACTCCTCCAGCGACGGGGCGTGCGGATCCAGATTGATCCACACGAAGCCCCAGCGCAGGGCGACCTGGACTTCCGGCAGGTCGATGTCGTCCTGCTCGACGGTATCGTCGCGGAAGCCGTCCTTGGCGTACACGTAGGTGTTCTTGCCGGCCAGGTTCCACCGCCAGCCGTGGAACGGGCAGACCATCTCGCCGCGGCGGAAGGTGCCGCTGCCGCAGGCGAGCGCGGTGCCCCGGTGGCGGCAGGCGTTGTGGAATCCCCGGACGCTGCCGTCCTGCTGGCGGACCAGGACGATCGACTGGTCGAGGATCTGGTACTCCGTGAAGTCGCCCGGCCGGGGGATCTCCGTCTCGTGGCAGGCGTGCTGCCACCACTTCTTCCACAGCTTCTTCTCGGCTTCGAAGAAGGTCTCGTGGTAGTAGCGCTCCGTAGGGATGAGCAGTTCGTTCTCGACCCGGAACGGGACCTTCGACGTGTCGACGACCTCGTCGAAGGTAGTGCCTGCCGCGTGTTCCTGGACGCTCGTCATTCGCAGCTCCCAATCGTTCGACGCCCACGCTTTGAGCAAATATCTGCTCCGCACGATGGGCCTTAATCAGGGGAAGCCTTACTAGAACACCCTGGTGGTGTGAAGCAGATCATCCCGACGATAGTGGCGATCTGCGGCGGAGGGAAGCCGTAGAGGGCCAAATATTTGCTCCGCAAGCTAGGCGGGCAACGTAGGTTCATCTCCCCACAGATGGGCGGGCGGCACCGCACTCACCCACTTCACGGTTACCGGACGTGTGTAAGGTCGCTCGGGACCGTCGATGTCGTAGCTGCGGTAGACGAGCCGATCGCCCACCAGCGTGCCGACATACGTATCGTCGGCTCGGAAGACCCGATCGCCCCGGATGCGGCCGACCGGTGCTCCGGAAGGCACCGTGACGTCGTTGCCGTCGTTGAGCAGCGGGCGGCCCGCTTTAGTCCACAGTTGTCGCACGTCAGGCCACCGACACGGTGACTTCGATGTTGCCGCGCACCGCGTTGCTGTACGGACAGACCTGGTGGGCAGCCTCTACCAGCCCGCTGGCGGTCGCGGCATCGAGGCCGGGAATCTGTGCCTCGACGGCGGCGCTGAGGCCGAAGCCGCCCTGCCCGTCGGGTCCGATGCCGACCTCGACGACGACGGCGCTGTCGACGAGGGGGACGCCTCGCTTGCCCGCGACGAGTTTCAGCGCGCTGTGGAAACACGCGGCGTACCCGGCGGCGAACAACTGCTCGGGGTTCGGCAGATGCCCGCCGGGGCCGCCCATCTCCTTAGGCAGGGCGAGTTCGAGGTCGAGCACTCCGTCGCTGGTGCGGGTGCGACCGTTGCGGCCGTCTCCAGTTGCGGTGGCGGAAGCGGTGTAGAGCGCTGCCATGGTCAGATTCTCCTTTGGCGATAGCCGGAAGATGTCATTGCTGGAGAGTCATACGGGCGTTCGTCGGATCCAGCCGGACCGCGGCGGCGACGAGCTCGCGGATTCGCGTGGCGGGGACCGGGCATCCCGGATTGGTGTAGAACCATGCCTCTTGCGCGCCGGCGGTCATGCCCTCCTGGCGTTCGGGAAGATATGGCAGGACATAGGCGGGTGTTCCGGGCGCAGTGCGCCAGCTGTCGGCCAGTGACCCGCCGTCTACGGCGTCGAAGCCGAGCTCGTCGAGCAGACGCGTCGCGTCGGCTTTGGCGTCCGGATCGTCGCCGAAGATCGGCAGAGCACTCCGTTCCGGCGCGCCGGAACGGAGTGCGAGCAGCGAAAGCCGGCGAAAGTCGATGTTGTTGAACGCCTTGACGACCTGCGACCGGGCCAGATGCCGTTGTACCAACTCACTTGAGGTCGTCATACCAGCGTCGAGGTCGGCGACGGTGCCGTCGCGCTGCGGGTAGTAGTTCATCGTGTCGATGACGGTCTTCGCGGTCAGCGCCTGAACCGGAAGGTTCCCCAGCGCGCTGAACGGTACGGTCGCCACGACGATGTCACCGGCCTCGGCCGCCTCGTGCGGCAGTGCGGCGCGGGCGTTCGGCCCGAGGCCGGCAACCAGGTCGCTCAGTGTTTCCGGGTCACGGGAGTTGCTGAGCACGACGTTCAAGCCGGCAGCGACGGCCAGGTGGGCCAGACCGCTGCCGATCATGCCGGTTCCGATCAGCCCCAGCGTGGCGGTCATCGCTCTGCCCTTCCAGCGGAGACGCCGAGCGGCTGCGTGGCGTCGTCGGCGACGGGTGCGGTCGCTGGGGCCGTCGGCTGGTGACTGCTGCGCAAGGACACCGGCTTGAGCAGCAGTGCCGCAACGACACCGACCACCGCGACGACGGCGGAGATCAGGAATGCGTGGCCGGTGGCGTCGCCGTAGGCTGCCGCCGCGCTCGCGCCGTCGGCGAGCTGGGTGCTGACCTGGCGGGCCAGAACCGCCCCGAGGACAGCCACGCCGACGGTGCCGCCGAGCGAGCGGAAGAACACGACCGTGGCGCTGGAGGCACCGATCTCGGACAGAGGGACGGCGTTCTGCACGACGAGGACGAAATTCTGCAGGGTCATGCCGACCCCTGCGCCGATCAGCACCATGGCTACGCCGATCAGGGGCATCGGGGTGCTCTCGTCGATGAAGGCCAGGATCGCGAACCCGGCGGCGAGCCCCACAGAACCGATGACCAGGAACGGCTTCAGCTTCCCGGTACGGGTCACCAGCCGACCGCCGACGATCGAGGCGACGAGGATGCCTGCCATCATCGGGATGGTCAGCAGGCCCGCCTCGGTCGGAGTGTGGCCGCGACTGCGCTGGAAGTACTGGGTGAGAAAGACGCTGGCGCCGTACATGGCGGTGCCGGCGGCGAGGCTGCCGAGGATGGCCAGCGCGATCGTTGGCTGACGCAGGATCCGCAGTGGCACGACGGGTTCACTCGCCCGGGATTCGACCCACATCGCGGCGCCGAGCAGGACGACGGTGCCGGCGAGCATCGCGGCGGTCTGCCGCGATGCCCAGTCGAAGCTGCCGCCGACGAACGAGACCCAGATCAGCAGAAGACTGACGCCGCTGGTGATGAGCGCGGCACCCCAGTAGTCGATCTTCACGCCCTCGCGGCGGTAGACCGGCAGCCGCAGGGTCAGCTGCAGCATGATCAGGGAGATGGCGGCGAACGGGATGCCGATGAAGAAGCACCACCGCCAGCCGAGCCAGGAGGTGTCGACGATGAATCCGCCCAGCAGCGGCCCACCGATGGTCGAGATCGACGTGACGCTGCTGAGATAGCCGGCATACCGGCCGCGCTCACGCGGCGGGACCAGGGCGCCGATGGCGATGTTGACCAGGGTCTGCAGGCCGCCGACGCCGATGCCCTGCAGCGCGCGGGAGCCGATCAGCTGCCCGGCGTTCTGGCTCAGCCCGGCGGCGAGCGATCCGGCTACGAAGACCAGCACCGCGACCTGGATCAGGGTCTTCTTGGAGAACAGGTCGGCGAGTTTGCCCCAGATCGGGGTCGCCGCGGTGGCGGCCAGCAGGGTGGCGGTCACCACCCAGGTGTACTGGGTCGGTGAACCGTGGAGTTGCCCGAGCATTCGCGGTAGAGCGGTGGTCACGACGGTGCTGGCCAGCGTCGAGACGAACAGAGCAAGTAGCAGGCCGCTGAGGGCCTCGAGAATGTGGCGGTGTGAACGCCCGGGGTCGGTGGTCACGGTGCTGTCTCCATGGGCTTGAGTTGCATGACGCTGCCGTCGCCGTTCGCGCCGACGATCAGACGGGCATGCTGGGCCGGACGAGCCGCTGCCGTGGTGGGGACATGAGAGAGCCTTTCGATGGGTGAGCCGGGACTCTTCCCGCTTCGGCCTGAATGCGCGGGAATCTCATCCGTGCAGGACCGATCGCACGAGGCGCTTGTGGTTTCCGCGGTGGCGGAAAATCACGGCTTCGTCTGCGACGAGCTAACCCAACTTGCGAAATTAAGTCAAGTGACTGTTTTCGGCGATGGTGACGGGAGCCCGGTAGAGCCCTTCGATCGCGTCGATCAGCTCGGCCGCGGTGGTGGCCCATGCGGTCCGAGCCGCCTCAGAGTCGTCCGGCAGGGTGCGTTCGCGGTGTGCGCAGGTATGGACGAGCAGCATCCGCGCCATGTCATCGCGCCGGCGGCGCAGTTCGGGGGTGAGGCCGGGAAGGCAGCGGTGCAGGCCATCGATCACCATGTAGAAGTGGCGGGCATCGTGCAGCTCCGATGCGGCGAGTTTGCGCAGGCTCGGTTCGGTCATGATCTGGGCGGCGAGTCGTCCGTACCACGTCGGTGTGCCGAGTTCGCCCAGGTGCAGGGTGAACGGAAGCACCATGCAGGCGACCCAGTCGCGTAGATCGGTGCTGCCGGTCCTCGCCTGCAGGAGTCGCTGACGGATGCTCTCCATCGGCTCGTTGTGGCGTTGCACGATGGCATGTAGCAGGTCGGGCTTGGTGCCGAAGTGGTAGCTGACGGCGGCGTTGTTGCCTTGGCCCGCGGCTTCGCTGATCTGCCGGTTGGAGACCGCGAACACCCCGTACTCGGCGAAAAGGCGCTCGGCGGTCAGCAGGATCCTGGCGCGGGTCGACCCGCTGCGGGCGGAACTGGTATCGGTGCCGGTCAGACCGTCGCCGGGGAACGCGACCCGGCTCGCCGCGATACTTGCCGTGCCGGTGGCGACCAGGGTGAGCATCTGGTCGAGAATGGCGAACAGATCGACATCGGTGCCGGCGGGATCCCAGGCCATGAAACTCTCGCGGACGCATCCGAGGGCGGCGCTGGTCAGCACTCTGCTCTCCAGGTCACCGATGCCTTGGGCCGCCAGCCAGGCGAGCATCGATTCCTCGAAGTTGGCGTTGGCCACGAAGTGCAGGCGGTTGAGCTCCGGGCGACCCTCGACGATGCGGCGCCTGGTCGCGACCACGCGGAATTCCGCGGTCAGGAACGCCTTGAGTGACCGCGTCAGACCCTGCCACGGGTCGGCGGTGCCTTCCTGGTCGAGCAGGCCGGTCATCCGGGCGGCTTCCTGCGGGTCGGGGTCGAACAGTGCCGCGGCCTTGGTCTCGAAGTGGTTGAAGAACGTGCGCCGCGACACACCGGCTGCCGCGGCGATGTCGTCGACCGAGACTGCCGCGTATCCGTGCTGCTCGAACAGGGTGAGAGCGGCTTCGCGCAGTCGGCGCCACCGTTCGAGTTTGTCTGAGCCGGCAGCGGCCCGCACGCCTGGTGGAGTGGAGATCACCCCTAGACAGTAAGCCGTCTGCGTGTAGGGTGCACCTGCACTGAGTGCAACTCGCTGTTCTCTGGAGCGAAACGTGGATGTACGGAACTTCGACTACATCGTCGTGGGAGCCGGCTCCGCCGGTTGCGTGTTGGCCAACAAGCTGAGCGCGGATCCCGGCGTACAGGTATTGCTGATAGAAGCCGGTGGGACCGACCGGCATTTCATGGTCACCGTGCCTAAAGGTGTCGCCTTCACCCTCAAGAATCCCCATTACGCGTGGTACTTCCCCACCGAGCCTTTCGGCCCGAACAAACAGACCGAGTACTGGTTGCGCGGCAAAATGCTCGGCGGTTCCAGCTCTGTCAACGGCATGATCTACAACCGCGGATCACGCGCCGACTTCGACCACCTCGAAGAGCTCGGCAACACCGGCTGGGGCTGGGACGAGATCCTGCGGGTCTACCGCACGATGGAGGACCACAACCTCGGCGCCTCGGACACCCGTGGCGCCGGCGGACCACTCAAGGTCGGCGTCCGTAAGGACACCGAGCAGGTCGACGAGCTCCTGATGGCCTCGGCCGGGAAACTCGGCCTCGCCAAGGTCGACGACCTCAACTCCAGCGACGACGAGCGCATCGGGTACGCGTCCGCGACTATCCGCAACGGCCGTCGAGTCAGTTCGGCACGCGCCTTCCTGCACCCCGCGCTCCGTCGGCCCAATCTGCACTTGGTGACCAAGACCAAAGCCACCCGCATCCTGTTCACCGGCGAGCGTGCCACCGGTATCGAGGCGATCTCCGGCACCACGACCGTGACGTTCCAGGCACGCAGAGAGATCATCCTTAGCGCGGGCGCCATCGCCACCCCGCAACTGCTCGAGCTGTCCGGTATCGGTTCACCACAGGTGCTCGGCGCGGCCGGCATCGACGTGCGGGTAGCCCAGGACCGGATCGGTGAGGGCGTCCGCGAGCACCGCTGCTTCCCGCTACAGATGCGGCTGAAGAAGAACATCGGCTACAACCGGCTGCTTTCCTCGCTGCCGCGCCAGGGCATGACCGGAGCACGCTGGATGCTGACCCGCCGAGGCCCGGTTGGTACTCCCGCCTACGACATGCTGGCCTTCCTCAAGACCGACCCTGGCCAGTCACGACCAGACGCTCAGGTCTTGCTCACCCCCTTCTCGATGGGCGTGGGCTCGGGCGGCTACGCCGTGGAGAACCGTCCGGGACTGTCCATGCTCGGGTTCACCCTGCGCCCGACCAGCGAGGGCAGCGTGCACATCCGCTCCGCCGATCACCGGACCCCACCGCGGATCGTGCCGAACTACCTGAGCACCGACCACGACCGCCACACCTCGATCGCGATGTTCGCCCGGATGCGTGAGCTGGTTCGGCAGGAGCCGATCGCCGACCTGCTCAGCGACGAGATCCAGCCGGGCCCCGCCGTCGCCGACGAAGAGTCGATCATCAACGCCGGATTCCTGTACGGAGGGACCGGCTACCACTCCTGCGGAGCGGTACGGATGGGACCACAGGACTCCGACCCGGTCGACACCCGGCTGCGGGTGCGCGGCGTCGAGGGACTTCGGGTCGTCGACGTCTCGGTGATGCCCACCATGATCTCCGGAAATCTCAACGCGCCCGCCATGGCGATGGCCTGGCGCGCCGCGGAACTGATCCGCGACGACCACTGACCGCCTCCCACACCGATTCCCCAGAGAAAGAGGGTCCCGTGTCCGTGCAGAACTACCCCACTGGCCCCGTTGAAGGTGAGCGGCGGCTGCTCATCGACGGCAAGCTCGTACCCGCCTCCGACGGCGGCCTGATCGAGAACATCGACCCCAGCACCGGCGAGATCGCCGGATACGCAGCCGACGCCACCGCCGTCGACGTGGAACAGGCACTCACCGCCGCTCGCCGGGCCTTCGACGACGGTCGTTGGGCTACCGACCCCGCGTTCCGCAGCCACTGTCTGCTGCAGCTGCATGAAGCGCTCAAGGAGGAGGCCGACCACCTGCGCCGGGTGGTCGTGACCGAGGCCGGCAGCCCGGTCCGGCTCACCCACGGTGTGCAGCTGCAACAGCCCATCGACGAAGCGCTCTACTGGTCGCGGATGGCCCGGGATTTCGCGTACGAGCAGGACCTTCCCGATCACGAGTCGAACGGGATCGTGTCCCGGCGGCGTATCCGGTTCGAGCCGACCGGGGTGATCGCGGCCATCACGCCCTGGAACTACCCGCTCTACCTCGATGTCGCGGAGTCGATTCCCGCCCTGGCCGCCGGTAACACCGTCATCCTCAAGCCTGCCGGGCTAACCCCGTGGAGCGGCCTGGAACTCGGCCGGATCGTGGCCGAGAAGACCGACATCCCCGCCGGGGTGTTCAACGTCGTCGTCACCTCGTCGATCGAAACCACGGAGATGCTGACCACCGACCCCCGCGTCGACATGGTCACGTTCACCGGCTCGACCCGTACCGGAAAGCGGGTCCTGGCGGCCGGCGCGGACACGATCAAGAAGGTCTTCCTGGAGCTGGGCGGCAAGTCGGCGCACGTCGTGCTCGACGACGTGGACCTGATGACCGTTCTGCCCCGTACGGCGGCGGTGTGCTCGCACGCCGGCCAGGGCTGCACCCTCTCGACCCGGCTGCTGTTGCCGCGCAGCCGCTACGACGAGGCGCTTCCCATCCTTAAGGCGATCTTCGAGCGGATTCCCGTCGGTGACGTCTGGGATCCGAACGTGATCCACGGCCCGCAGATCAGCGAGGCCCAGCGCGACAGCATCGTGGCCGCGGTGCGCCGTGGCGTGGCGGCCGGAGAGGCGCGGCTGCTCACCGGCGGTGACGTCATCGAGGGCAGGCCTGGCTTCTGGGTACAGCCCACGGTGCTCGTCGACGTCGACCCCGCCTCGGCGGTCGCCCAGGAGGAGATCTTCGGCCCCGTGCTGTGCGTGATCCCCTACGACACTGTCGACGAGGCGGTAGCGATCGCCAACTCCACCATCTACGGCCTCGCCGGTGAGGTCAGTTCCGCCAGCGAAGAGCGTGCGCTGCAGGTGGCACGGCGGCTGCGGGCCGGCAGCATCTCGGTCAACGGCGGCAACTACTTCGGGGTTTCCACGCCGCTGGGCGGTTACGGACAGAGCGGCCTGGGCCGCCGCAACGGTGAGGAAGGCTTCCGCGAGTATATGGAACTCAAGGCGATGGGGCTCCCGAGCGCATGACCACCACAATCTCCGGCCGGTTCACCGGCAAGACGATCATCGTCACCGGTGCCGCATCAGGAATCGGCCGCGCCACCGCCGTCCGCGTCGTCGACGAAGGCGGCCGGGTGGTGGCCACCGACGTGAACAAGGCAGGCCTGGACTCCCTCGCCGGCGAGCACGACGTGTCCGTCATCGCCGGTGACCTGCTGGAAGCCGCCACCATCACGTCGATTCTCGCCGCGGCCGGCGACCACATCGACGGGCTGGCCAACATCGCCGGGATCATGGATGACTTCGTGCCGCCCGGCGAGGTCGACGACGTCGCCTGGGACCGGGTGATGGGAATCAACATCACCGCCCCGATGCGCCTGACCCGGGCCGTGCTGCCCAGGATGATCGCTGCCGGACGCGGCGCCATCATCAACCTCGCCTCCGAAGCCTCCCTGCGCGGATCCGCGGCTGGCGCTGCCTACACCGCGTCCAAGCACGCGGTGGTCGGTTTAACCCAGAACGTAGCTTTCTTTTACGGGCCACAGGGCATCCGCGCCAACGCCGTGGCGCCAGGGCCGACGATCACCGGTATGCGACCGTCGATGCCGTCGGAACTCGCCGTCGAACGGTGCGTCCCCGTCATGCGGGCCACCATGCCGCCGCCGGTGACCGCCGAGACCATGGCCGCCTCCATCACCTGGCTGCTCAGCGACGACGCGGCCAACGTCAACGGCGTCGTGCTGCCCAGCGACGGCGGCTGGGCGGTCGCTTGAAGCCGTCCCGCCCGGACGGGCGAATCGTCCGTCCGGGCGGGACGAGCCACCATCGTCGACACGTGGAGTAGACGAACAACCGACTTAGGATGAGATGGTGCATTCGTTCACCCCTCATGACCGGATCCGGTACGGCAGCCGGCTGCTGGCCGCGGTTCCCGACCCTGGTCTACGCCATGCGCTGGCTGCCCGCCTGGGCTCATCTGGTTATCTCGTCGATGCGGTCGAGACCGGCGCCGCCGCCGTCGGCCGCCTTGGTGAGCAACGCTTCGATCTGATCATCGTGGATGTCGACATCCCGGATCTTCGCGACCTCGCCGACCACCGCCCGGCCCTGGCCGAACGTCCCCCCGTGCTCTGCGTGACCTCATGCGAATCACTGGAGTTGCTGGTGCCCGAGGTCGGTGGAGACGTGGGGGACTACGTCACCAAACCGTGCCGCGCCGCCGAGTTGCTGGCCCGCGTCGAAGTACTGCTGCGTGCCCGCAACGCCGCTCGGGAGCCGGTGTTGCGTCATGGCGACCTACTGCTCGACGAGGTCGTCTACCAGGCGTGGCGCGGCGACCGGCGGCTGGAGGTGACCGCGGCCGAGTATCGGCTGCTGCGTCAGCTGCTGCTCAATGCGGGCCGGGTGTTGTCCAAGGAGCAGCTGGCCTGGCAGGTGTGGGGCGAGTCGCGTGACACCGGTGCCATCGAGCGGCTGATGTCGCGACTGCGGCACAAAGTCGATCAGGAGCAGCCGGCTCTCATCCACACTCGGCGAGGATTCGGCTACTGGCTGAGCGTGGAGGCCGTCCCTATCTAGTGACTCGGGTCACGTCTGGAAAATGTCTGGCGGCTGTCCGAACAGTGTCAGTCAAGCCTGTTTGCATGGGTTGATCAATGTTTCTCCGTCATGTGGTGCACGCACCGGTGGCGTTGAACTGAGGAGGCCCATGACCGACATCCTGGCGTCCGCCGACCACGCCCCCCTGTATCCGATGCGCCGCGAGCCGCAGTGCCCGTTCGCCCCGGCGGCGACAGTGCGGGAGATGACCCGCGAGAACCCGGTCGGCAAGGTACGCATCTGGGACGGCAGCACGCCGTGGTTCATCACCCGGCACGCCGACCAGCGAGCCCTGCTCAACGACCCGCGGCTGAGCATCGACGAGAAGCGACCTGGCTACCCGCACATGACCCGCAGCCGGGCAGCCTCGGCGCCGCACCACCCGCCGTTGATCACCAACACCGACCCGCCGGAGCACACCCGGCTTCGCCGCACGGTCAACGCCCCGTTCATGGTCAAACGGGTCGAGGCGCTGCGCCCGCGCATCCAGGAAGTCCTCGACACGCTGATCGACGAGATGCTCGCCGGCCCCAAGCCCGCGGACCTGGTCCAGGCGATCGGCCTGCCCGTACCGACCGTGGTCATCACGGAGATCCTCGGCGCGCCCTACGAAGACCGGCTGCTCTTCCAGACCGCCAGCCACGCGCTGCTCAGCCACGACTCCACGCCGGAACAGGCTCGCGATGCCGGCCAGAAGCTTTTCGGATACCTGAGCAACCTGTTCGACGCCAAGACCGCTGAGCCCAGCGACGACGTGGTGTCGGAAATGGCGGCCCGGGTCGTCGCGGGCGATATGTCGCGCGAGGAAGCACTCGCGATGGCCAGCGCGATCCTGATCGCCGGTCACGAGACCAGCGCCAGCATGATCTCGCTGGGCACCCTCGCCCTGTTGCGCAACCCGGATCAGCTGGACCTGCTGCGCGAGCGCGGCGACGATCCGAAGTTCGTCGCGAACGCGGTCGAAGAGCTGCTGCGCTATCTGACCATCGTGCACACCGGGATCCGGCGTATCGCGAGCGACGACATCGAACTGCACGGCACGGTCATCAAGGCCGGCGACGGGGTCATCTTCGAACTGGCCGGCGCCAACTACGACGCCGAGGAGTTCGCCGAACCTGACAAGCTCGACCTCACCCGGCCCGCCCGCCAGCACCACGCGTTCGGCTACGGCGCACACCAGTGCCTGGGCCAGTCCCTGGCCCGCGTCGAACTGCAGGTCGTCTACAGCACCCTCTACCGCCGGATTCCGACGCTGGCGCTCGCGGTGCCCTTCGAGGAAGTGCCGTTCGCGATGGAAGGCGTCGCATACGGCCTCAAGGCGCTCCCGGTGACCTGGTGACACCCCCTCAAGGAGATATGACGATGCGAGTGGAGTTCGACGAGCCCAAGTGCGTCGCCGCAGGTCAGTGCGTGATGGCCGCGCCCGACGTGTTCGACCAACGGGACGACGACGGCGTGGCGATCGTGCTGAACGACACTCCGGACGCGGCGCTCCATGACCAGGTGCGCGAGGCGGCGGCGGTGTGCCCGGCCGCCGCGATCCGCCTGGTGGAGCAGTGAACCGGATCGTCATCGTCGGAGCATCGGCCGCCGGCCTGGCCACGGCCGAGACCCTGCGCCGTGAAGGGTACGCCGGCACGATCTCCCTGATCGGGGAAGAGCTGACAGCCCCGTACGACCGCCCGCCGTTGTCGAAGCAGTTCCTCTCCGGTGAATGGGAGGCGGCACGCCTGGCACTGCGTACCGCCGAGGACCTTGGCGGGCTCAAACTTGACCTGCGCCTCGGCGCCGTCGCCGTCAACGTGGACCGCCCGGAACGGCGTGTACACCTGGCCGACGGCGAACACGTCGACTACGACGCGCTGGTGATCGCCACCGGTGTTCGTCCCCGACGGCTACCCGGCCAGGGCGGTCACGTGTTGCGGACCCTGCACGATGCCGCGGAGCTGCGCAAACGACTCGGGCCGGGCCGCCGTCTCGCGGTGGTCGGCGCAGGATTCCTCGGTGCCGAGGCCGCCGCTGCGGCGCGTGCCCTCGGCTGCGAGGTGGTCCTGCTCGAACCCGCTCCGGTTCCGCTGGCCCACGCTGTCGGAGAAGACGTGGGCCGGGTGCTGTCGCAGGCACACCGGGCGCACGGTGTCGACCTGCGTACCGGCGTCGCGGTCACTGCCGTCACCGACGGCGGCGTGCTGTTGGCCGACGGTGGCCTGCTGGAAGCCGACGAGGTGCTCATGGCGATCGGGTCGCTGCCCAACACCGACTGGCTCGCCGGGAGCGGCCTGCAGGTCGATGACGGGCTGGTGTGCGACCAGTACAGCGCCGCCGCCCCGGACATCTACGGCGCCGGTGACGTGGCCCGCTGGCACAACCCGCTCTTCGGCGTCAGCATGCGCATCGAGCATCGAACCAATGCCGCCGAGCAGGGCATGGCCGCCGCCCGTAACCTCCTGCGTCCCGATGCGCGCAGGCCGTTCGCGCCGGTGCCGTACTTCTGGTCCGACCAGTACGACATGAAGATCCATGCCTACGGCTACCTGCGCGGCCACGACAGCGTCGAGATCGCCGAGGGCGACCTCGACGCCCGACGATTCCTTGCCATCTATCGGAAGCAGGGCCGTCTGGTCGGTGCCCTCGCGGTCGGTATGCCGCCCAAAGCCCTCCGCCCCTGGCGGCAGGCACTGCTGTCCCAGGAGGAGAAGTGACCGAACCTGATGTCGTCGTGGTCACCGGAGCGGGCGGCATGGGGCTGGCCGTCGCCCGGCGTATCGGCAGCGGCCGTACGGTGATTCTGGCGGATGCCTTCGCCGAACCACTCGACCGAGCGGTCAGCACCCTGAACGCCGAGGGCTACGCCGCCAAGGGCCACGTCACGGACGTCTCCGACGCCCAGGCCGTGACCGGTCTCGCCGAAGCGGCGGCGGCCGAAGGACGGATCGTCGCCGTCGTGCACACCGCCGGCGTCTCGGCGGCCACCGCCACGGTCGAGAAGATCATGCAGGTCGACCTGGCGGGCACCGCCCACGTCATCGACGCGTTCGAGCAGGTGGCCACCCGCGGTACCGCCTTGGTATGCATCGCCAGCATGGCCGGCCACTACGCCGCCCTTCAGCACGTCGATGAACGGGCACTGGCGACGGCACCCACCGCGGAACTGCTCACCCTCGACGTGGTGACCTCGGCGAAGGACAAGGAGCCGGTGGCCGCGTACATCATCGCCAAGCGTGCCAACCAGATCCGGGTTCAGGCCGCGGCGCTGGCCTGGAACCGGCGCGGCGCCCGGATCAACACCGTCAGCCCAGGCGTCATCGCTACCGCGATGGCCAAGTCGGAGGCCGAGTCTGCATCAGGCGAGCACATGATGGCGATGCTCGACGCCTGTGGTGCCGGCCGTACCGGAACCCCGCAGGAGATCGCCGACGTGGTGGCCTTCCTGACCGGGCCTGAATCGCAGTACATCACCGGCACCGACGTTCTCATCGATGGCGGTCAGGCAGCGTGGATCCGCTGGCATCGCCCGCAGTGACCACCGCCTGCGGTCATTCTTCCTACCGCGCACGCGGTAGGAAGAATGACCGCACCGGGTTGATGTCGACCTGGCCGACCATGAGGCGAGGACGAGCGCACATGCTGTTGCGGAGTTCGGAGATCTTCCAGACCCGGTTGATCCGTGGAGCAACGGATGACCAGGTGTGAGACGGGCCGAGCCGTTGCGAACCGGCGACGTCCGCCTCGGGATCCGACTACGCTGAGGCGTACCGGGCGCCGTGTTGACGTGGTTGGGGTGCCCGTGGTGCTGCGTGCCTTCAGTCCGACAGAGCCCGCATGGTCGCGGTGGCATTTCCGCCGGATTCAGTAACAAACCGGTCATCGTCGGTGGCCTGCGCGGATCGTCTCTACCGCACCTGCGGTACAGGTGACCACGGCGTTGGGTTGACGACGAAACAGCGTGACGCGACGACTCTGGGCGAGGCCAGATTCCTTCTCGAAAGGTACCCGTCGTGACATCACTTGCCCGTGGCTGCTTCCGGTGGCGGTTCGCCGTCCTCGGCGGCTGGATCACCGCGCTGGTCGCCCTGGCCGTGCTGGCTCTGGGACTCGGCACGGCGTTCTCCGAGGACCCCGGCATGCCCGACAGCGAGTCCGGAACCGCATACAGCCTGCTGGCCGAGATGAGCGCCCAGGCCGGCTCTCAGGAGTCCACCGGCGACACCACGTCAGGAACGATCGTCTGGCACACCGACTCGGCCGCGATCGACTCCACGGCCGTCCGTCAGCAGTTCACCACCATGCTCGACCAGGTGGCTGCGCTGTCTGGAGTTACGGCTGTGGTCAGCCCCTACGACACGGCCGGCGCGAAGCAGATCAACACTGACATCGACACGGCATACGCGACGGTGACACTCGACGAGGACGCCGATACCGACGCTGTCGAGAACGTCGCGACGGCGTTGCGCAGCACCGGCGTCGACGTCGAGCTCGGCGGAACGGCCTTCACCGAGACACCCGGTGGGTCACACGGCGGTGAAGCCGTCGGTTTGATCGCGGCCCTGGTCATCCTGTTCCTGGTGTTCCGGTCCGCCTGGGCGGCCGCCCTGCCGATCATCACCGGTATCGTCGGCGTGGCGACCTCCCTGCTCGTGGTCATCCTCGCCGCGCACGTGATCGATCTGGCTTCCACCAGCCTCACCATGGGCGCGTTGATCGGCCTCGGTGTCGGCATCGACTACGCCCTGTTCATCGTCAACCGGTACCGCAAGGCGATGATGGCCGGCGACACCGTCCCCGCCGCGATCAGCAAAGCCGTCGACACCTCCGGCCGTGCCGTGATCTTCGCCGGTCTCACCGTGATCGTCGCCCTGCTCGGCATGTACGTCGTCAACCTCGGCATCCTCACCGGCATGGCTCAGGCAGCCGCCGTCACCGTGCTGTTCACCGTCGCCGCCGCGATCACGCTGCTTCCCGCGCTGCTCGGCATTCTCGGCCTCAAGGTGCTCTCGCGCCGCCAGCGCCAGACACTGGCCACCGGCGTGCCCTTCGCGGAGGCGCCCGCCCGGACCACCCGCGGTGCCCGCTGGGCCGATCTAGTACAGCGCAATCCGCTGCGGTCCGCCGCCGCGGCGCTGCTGATCGTGCTGGTCCTGGCCACGCCGGTACTGAGCATGCGTGTTGGTGACGCCGACGCCAGCAGCGACCCCGAAGGCT
This sequence comes from Actinoplanes sp. NPDC051851, assembly GCF_040681165.1. NCBI lineage: Bacteria > Bacillati > Actinomycetota > Actinomycetes > Micromonosporales > Micromonosporaceae > Actinoplanes > Actinoplanes sp. NPDC051851. The sequence continues at coordinate 43,588 of NZ_JBFAYF010000045.1, forward strand.
CGGCGTCCCGCAACTACTACGAACTCATGGCCGACGGTTTCGGTGCCGGGTTCGACGCATCCCTGCTGCTCGTCGCCGAGATGCCCGACGACGCGTCCGCCGCGGCGTTCACCGCCATGGTCAAGGAGCTGCCCACCGTCGATGATGTCGCCTCCGTGTCTGCGGCCGCGGTCAGCGACGGCCAGACCATTGCGCTGGCCACCGTCATACCGGCCACCAGTGCACAGACCGAACAGACCTCGGACCTGGTCGAGTATCTGCGTGACACCGTCATCCCGGCGGCTGAGAACGACACCGGTCTGCGCGTCTACGTCGGTGGAAGCACCGCGAGCACCATCGACATGGCCGACGCGCTGATGAACAAACTGCCCCTCTACCTCGGGCTCATCGCGTTGCTCGGCTTCCTGCTACTGGCGGTCGCCTTCCGTAGCGTTCTGGTACCGCTCATCGGCGCGATCAGTAACATCGCCACCATCTTCGTCGGCCTCGGCGCGGTCACCGCGATCTTCCAGTTCGGCTGGGGAACCGGACTGCTCGGCGTCGGCACAGGTGCACCGATCACCTACCTCATTCCCGTACTCATCATGGGCATCATGTTCGGTCTGTCGATGGACTACCAGGTGTTCCTGGTCAGTCGAATGCACGAGGAATGGACCCACACCCGCGACAACCGCCGGGCCATCCGTGTGGGGCTGACCGAGACCGCACAGGTCATCGCGGCTGCGGCCACCATCATGTTGTTCGTCTTCGCCTCGTTCGGTTTCAGCGGCGAGCGTATCGTCTCGATGATCGGCATCGGTCTGGCCGTCGCGGTCGTGATCGACGCCTTCGTGGTCCGCATGACCCTCATCCCCGCTCTGATGACCTTGATCGGCCAGGCCAACTGGTTCTACCCGCGCTGGGCCGAGAAGATCACTCCGAAGGTGTCCGTGGAAGGCGCTGAGGAAGCGCCGAGCGACCCCGCATCGCCAGTGCTGTCCGGGACGAACCACCAGTGACCGACGCCGGGTCCGTGCCGCTGCGGTGGCACGGACCCGTCCGCGGCGCCGGGTTCCGGTCACCGGGTGTCCGCGTCGGTCATAGGTAGCACGTGTCGCGATCGGCTCGCTGGCGATCAGCGCCTACCTCAGCGGCCCTTCGCGGTGTCCTGGGGCCATCGCCAGGACACCATATCCTGGCGATCAGGCACAGTCGGGCTCTCGGCGGTGGGTAGGTGGATGCGGCTTCCCGACCAACTGCAGCCCCCTCGGGTGCCCGGGGCGGTTTGGCAGCGGCGGATCGAAGGGCGGGCATTCCGGGTCTCCCCGGGTGACGACTCTGGTCAGTGATCGCCGCCGATGGCGGCTGCTCCCGGAGGCCGCGCGATCGCAGATCGGCCGTTGGACACGCTTATCCTTCGGCCGGTGGTGCCGAATGCAGCGGCACCCTGGCGTACACGGTGTAGGTGCTGTCCGGGCCCATGCCGGCCGTGATGCTCCCGCCCGCGGCCTCCACCCGTTCTCGCATGCCGACCAGTCCGTGTCCGGTCCCGTCGCCGTGGTGTGCCGGATGTGCTGGGTTGGTGACGACGATGTGCAGATCGGTGCCGGTGTAGCTGAGGCTGACGTCGGCGCGTCGGACGGTGGCGTGCTTGCCGGCGTTGGTGAGCGACTCCTGAAGGACGCGGTAGGCCGCGAGGTCGCTGATCCCGAACAGTGGTGCCGGGTCTCCGGTCCGGGTGACCTGGATGGTGAAGCCCGCGGTACGGAATCCGTCGAGCAGTGTGTCGAGATCGGCGAGGCCCGGCGTCGGCTGTCGGCTCTGTTCCGGGTCGTCGTCCTGGCGCAGCAGGCCAACGGTCGCGCGGAGTTCGTCCAGGGCGGCGCGGCTCGTGTCGCGGATGCCACTCAGTGCTTCCCGAGCTTTCTCGGGATGTGCCGTCATCAGGTGGTGGGCCACTCCGGCCTGGGCGTTGACCAACGTGATGTGGTGGGCGACGACATCGTGCAGATCTCGGGCGATGCGGATTCGTTCCTCGCGAACCCGTTCGCGGGCCTGCTGGTCACGGCTGCGTTCGGCCAGTACGGCGCGATGGCGGATCTCGGCCAGCAGAGCTCGCCGGTTGCGGCTGGCGTCGCCGACCGCGATAGCGATCGCGACGTAGTTGGCGGGGACCAGGTTGGCGAGGTCGAAGATGCCGCCGGGCTGCCAGGACACGATCGCGGCGGTCAGCGCTACCGCAGCGAGGGTACCGGCGGTCCAGGCGACACGGCGACTGCGCAGGGTGGAAAGGGTGTACAGCGCGACGATGGCGGCGACATCGATCAGGACCAGGTGGTGGGCGGTCAGCGGGAGCAGCGCCCCTGCTGCGACCGTCACGACGGTTACCGCCAAGGGATAGCGCAGTCGTAGCAACAGGGCGGCGGCGCCGTGGAAGATCAGGATCAGTTGGGCGCCGGTGGGTGGCCTGGTCGCATGACCGTTCTGGTAAGAGACCGTACAGATCATGATCATGGCGACGGCAAGCGGCGGCAGCCAGACACGCCATGCATGGCGGCCGGGGTCAGTCACGCGGCCTCGCCCGGACCAGGCCGTTCTCGTAGGCGAAGACCACGAGCTGGGCCCGGTCACGGGCACCGGCCTTCATCATCGCGCGATTGATGTGTGTCTTTGCGGTCGCCGTGCTGATGCCGAGGCGGTCCGCGATCTCGGCGTTGGACAGCCCGGAACCCACCATTACCGTGGTCTCGCGCTCCCGGGCGGTCAACTCGGTCAGGGCGGTGGAGATGGTGACCGTGGCCGGATCGGGCTGAGCCAGGAACCGTTCGATCAACGCGGTGGTGGCGCTGGGTGACAGCAGTGACTCCCCAGCGGCGACGGTCCGTACAGCTTGCAGCAGGTCGTCCGGGTCGACGCCCTTGCCCAGGAAGCCGCTGGCACCGGCGCGTAGCGCGGTGACGACGAACTCGTCGGTTTCGAACGTCGTCAGGATCAGCACCCGTACGCCTGCCAGGTTCTCGTCGCCCGTGATCCGGCGGGTCGCTTCGACACCGTCCATGTCCGGCATACGGATGTCCATCAACACGACATCCGTCAGCGTGCTGCGGGCCAGGGAAAGCGCTTGTTCACCGGTACTGGCCTCACCGACGACCTGCATGTCGGGCTGGGCGTCGAGCAGCAGGCGGAATGTTGCCCGCAGCAGCGCTTGGTCGTCGGCGAGTAGTAAGCGAATCGTCACAGAACCATTCTTTCGAGAGGTCGTCCGGGGCGACGCGACTCCGCAACGGACGGAACGATGCCATCATCGCGGTGCGGCCGGGTTGATGCGTCCACCCATTGCGGTCATTGCGCCTACCGCAGGCGCGGTATAAGCGTGCGGCTGTGGCGAAACGTGTGCGTGCCGTGCTGGGGCGCTGGCCGATGGGGGCACGGTTGTTCGGCGAAGCCGCGACGGCTCTTGACGCCATTCGTGGGGTTCCGGTGCGATACCGGTGGTCGGTTCTCGGCTGGGCGGTGCTCAACTGGACTCTGGATCTGGCGTGCCTGTTCGCCAGCACCTCCGCGTTCGGGCTGGACGTTCACTGGGAACGGCTGGCAGTGGTCTACCTCACGGTTCAGGTTGTCCGACAGGTTCCGTTGACCCCAGGCGGCATCGGCGTGATAGAGGCCGGCCTGCTTGCGGGGCTGGCCGCGTCCGGTGCCCCGACCGGTTCTGCGGCCGCCGTGGTGCTCGCTTATCGCCTGGTCTCCTTTTGGCTGCTGCTTCCCGTCGGTCTGCTCGGGTATGTCCTGCTAAGAACGCGTTTCGGTGAGCACTCGGATGCACCGGTCCCCACGGCGGGAATGCGGGATGTCACCACAGGCGTCGCTGGAGACAGCCAGAGAAATTGACATATCCCTTTTCTGGCTCGCTGGTGCGACGGTGCCGCAGGGCATGAATGGCCATCGGGATGCCTGACCTCGTTGCGTAGTCGTTATAAAACAGTGCCTTGTCACCCTTCAGTGTCGCGATGCTACCTTGCTTACGCGCGTCAGTTTCGCGCGTAAGCAACCCGACTGGGGTTATCCATCAAACCCGGCGGTCGCGAGGTGAAGCGATTCATGGCTACTGGGGAGGACGGCAACTGATGACCGTGACCCGGGCGCCGGTCATGACCGACGTGGCCCGGCTGGCAGGTGTCTCCCACCAGACCGTTTCTCGAGTGCTCAACAATCACCCGAATGTCAAGACCATCACCCGGCAACGCGTCTTGGACGCAATCCGGATGCTCGGTTACCGGCCCAATGCACATGCCCGCGGCCTCGCCGGCCGGCACGCCCGCGTTATCGGCGTGATCAGCTACAACACCATCCTGTACGGCCCAGCCGCCACCCTCCTCGGCATCGAGCGAGCCGCCCGCGCCGCCGGATACGGTGTCAGCATCGCCACGCTCGAACGCATCGACCCCCAGGGCATCACCTCGGCGATCGGCGCGCTGACCGACCAGTCCGTCGCCGGCATCATCGTCGTCGCTCCACAACACGCGGCGGCGACCGCCCTGCACGGCCTGCCGGAACACATTCCGGCCGTCACCGTCGGTCCTTCCGGCATCTCGGTCGCCCAGACCGTCGGCGCACGCTTGATCACCGAACACCTGCTGAACCTTGGACACCCCACCGTCTGGCATATTGCGGGGCCGCCCGACTCCGTAGAAGCCCGTGACCGCATCGACAGCTGGACCAGAGCCATGAACCGTGCTGGTGTGACACCACCGGCTCCGATCACCGGGGACTGGAGTGCACGCTCCGGATACCTGGCAGGCCTGGCTCTCGCCAGCCGCCGCGGCGTGACCGCGGTCTTCGCCGGCAACGACCACATGGCACTCGGCCTGCTTCGCGCCTTCGCCGAACGCGGCGTACGCGTCCCCGGTGACATCAGCGTCGCCGGATTCGACGACATCCCCGAAGCCGCCTACCTCAACCCACCGCTGACCACCGTTCGGCAGGACTTCGACGAGGTCGGCCGCCGCTGCATCGCCACGCTGCTACACCGCCTCGGCGCCGGTGGCCCTGTCCCGGACGCTGTCACCAGCGTCGCACCGACCCTCGTCGTACGGGACAGCACCGCACCTCACTGACCAGGAGAATCCATGTCCCCGTCGACCGGTGTCACTGGGTTTGGGGCGCCACCGCCATAGCCACCCACCACCATGACCGTGCGCGCTCACGGTGGTCAGGCGAAGGGGCGGTCGGGGCCGAAGGCGAGGGGAAGGAAGCGTTCGGCCATGCGGCGGTAGCCGGCGGCGTTGGGATGCAGGCCGTCGGGCAGGTCGGCGAGATCTTCGGCGGCGAAGAGAGCCAGTCCGTCGACGAGGTGCAGGGCCGTGTCGCCGTCGGCGCGGCGCAGGTCGACGTGGTGGTCGAGCAGCTCGCGGATGCGTTGCAGGGTGAGGGCGCCGGTGGCGAGGGTTTCCGGGCGGTTCACGGTGTAGGTCTGCCTGGCCGGGCTGAACAGGGTCGGTCCGGGGCGGGTCTCTGCCGCGGGGCAGATGATCGGCGAGATGATCACGATCGGTGTGTCGGGGTGTCCATCGCGGATGGTGTCGAGGAAACCGTGCAGGGCGGGGACGAAGGCCCGTTCGCGCATGCTGTCGCTGTTGACGATGTTGATGCCCAGTTCCAGGCTGATCGCGGTGGCGGGCAGGTCGCGGATGGTGCGGGCCATGAACGGGTCGAGGTGGCACTGGCCGCCGAGCCCGAGGTTGGTCAATGCTCGTCCGGTGGTCCGGGCGACGATCGCGGGCCACGTCTCGGTGGGCCGGTCGACCTCGGAGCACTGGCTGATCGAGCTGCCGTGGTGCACCCAGAGCGGCCCGGCGGCCGGTGCCGGTTGCAGTGACGCGCCGTCGGGGATGCGCACGTCATGCAGCGTGAGCGATGCGGTGACCGGCAACCAGATCTCGACGCGCCGTGCCCGGGTGGTCGCGCCGAGGCCGAACCGTACGGTGGTCATCGGGGCGGTGTGACGGGCGACGGCTGCGGGATCGAACGAGACGACGATGCGGGTCTCCTGCCCGGCCCGGACCGGATCCTGCGGAACGCCGTCGACGACGAGGTCGAAGGAGCTGCCGGGAAGGTCGCGATCGTCGAAGACGACCCTGGTCAGTTCGGCGTCTAGTTCGATCACGGTGGCGTCGGTGAGCATCTCCAGCCGAACGCCGGAGGGGACCGAGCTGGCGTACTGGAAGGCGTCGTCGCCGAGCCGGGCCCGTCCGGCGGCCGGTGAGCGGTGGACGACGACGCCCCCGGCCGGGCCGGGCACGGTCTCCACCGCGCCGGCGAGCATGCCGAGCGCGGTGGCCAGGACGGATTTCACGAGATCTCCAGGGTGACGGTGGTGGGGTGTTCGGTCAGGGGGCGGATGACGGCGCGTTCGTTCGGGGTGGTGTTGGGCTGGTGCAGGGTGACGGCGAGGCGTCCGTCGCGCAGCCGCAGGATCATGCCGTGCCCGCCGTCGGCGGCCCAGAGCGGCTTTTCCTCTTGGATCCACGGCCCGGTCACCGTGCCGGACGCGGATCGGGCGATGCCCATCGCGTAGCCGGTGTCACCGAAGCTGGACCAGAGCATGATCAGCTGCCCGGAGGTGAGGCGGAACAGGTAGGGCCCGTCGGTGACGTAGGCGTTCGGGGCGTGCGGGACGGGTTGGGCCCAGGCGGCGCCGGATGCCCGGAAGAGCAGGGCAGGCTCCCCGGAGGTCGAGCGCAGGTCCGCGGTGAGGCGCTGGGCCAGGATCGCTCCGTCGTGGATCTGGGTCCACTCGTGGCAGAAGATGATCCACGGGTCACCGGCATCGTCGACGTGCAGGGTGCCGTCGAGACACTGCCACTGGGCGGGGGTGATCGCGCCGGCACTCCACGGGGTGAACGGGCCGGCCGGTTCGTCGGCGGCGAGTACCTGGGTGCCGCGATGTCCGTCGGGTGCGGTGAAGGTGGCGAACATGAACCACCGTCCCTGGTACGCGTGGACCTCTGGAGCCCAGAACATCCCGGTGCTCCAGAAGCCGGACGGTGGCCGGAATGCCTCGAACGGGCCTTCCCAGGTGTGCAGGTCGTGGCTGCGGTAGGTGTCGAAGCCGGTGCCGGGCCCGGTCCAGATGTTGCGGTCGGTGCTGCCGTAGAGCCAGTAGACGCCGTCGTCCTCGAGCAGGAACGGGTCGCGGATCTGGATGTCGGCGAGGGTGTAGTCGTCGCGGAACGGCGGGGTGGCCGCGGCCACGGGCGGGGCGCCGCGGACGAGTCTCCCGCCGTTGGCGGAGCGGACCAGGTCATCCACCACGTCCTGAGTGAGCGAACCGCCGCTGAGCGCGACCACGTCTTCCAGGGGCAGGCTGCGTACCGGGTCCAGCCGTGCCGCGTCGGGCACGATGCGCCGCAGGAGCGGCCCGCCGTGGGGGTCGTCGAGCCAGTCGCCGACCGTGGTACGTCCCGTCAGTTCACTCACTGACAGCTCCTTCCATCGCGAACATGTGGACTCCGGCGCCGGCCGTGCGGTGCGTGCCATCGGGCAGCCGGATCTCGGCGGTGGTGTTGGCGGGAACCGTCACCGTGAGGCCCCCGGTGTCCCAGCGGCTGATGATCGTGCCGTAGAGGGTGGTGCAGGTTGCCTCGGCCCAGGTCAGGGTTCCGCCGGGTACGGGCGCCACGACGAACCGGTTCTCGCCGTCGGCGCGGATGCCGGCGACGGTGTCGAACAGCCATTGGCAGACCGCGCCGGTCGCGTAGTGGTTGCGGCTCTCCCGGCCTTCCCAGTCCTCCCACACGGTGGTGGCGCCGGACTTGACCTGGGCGAGCCAGCTGGGTGCCTTCTCGTTCTCCAGGACCTGGTACGCGACATCCGGCCGGCCCGCCTCGGTGAGCACGGGCAGCAGGAACGGGGTCGACAGGAAGCCGGTGCCGACCCGGTGGTCGCGGTTCTCGACGGCGGTGACCAGCCGCCGCTGTGCCCGGGTGCGGGTGTCGCCGTCGAGCAGTCCGAGCGCGAGGGGGCGGACGAGCTTGGCCTGCCGGTCGGTGTCCAGCTCGGCCAGCCGCCCGTACGCCGTCGTGGCCCGCTCGGCGTAGGACCGGAACAGCGCCGCGTCCTCGGTCTCGCCCAGCTCGCTGGCGATCTCGGTCAGGCAGGTCATCGTGTAGTGCAGGTAGGCGGTGGCGACCTCGGTCTGGCGTACCTTCGATCGTGGTCCGACCGGGTCGCGGAACTCCTCGGGTTCCAGCCATTCGCCCAGGTGCATGCCTTTCTCGCCATAGACGCCGTCGGGGCCGGTGTTGTCGATCATGTAGGTGGCGTAGCCGCGGATGAGGTCGTAGAACTCGCGCAGCAGGCGGGTGTCGCCGTAGCGTTTCCAGAACCGGTAGGGCACCAGCACGGCGGCGTCGCCCCAGCCGGCCGAGCCGCCGGTGCTGTCGTAGAGCATCGGCAGCCCGCTGTAGGGGGCGATCGCCGACGGTTTGCCGCTGCGGTGCCGGCCGTCGCGGACGTCGTGCAGCCATTTGCGGAAGAACGCGGCCACGTCCATGAAGTACGTGGCGGTGTCGAAGAAGACCTGGGCGTCGCCGGTCCAGCCGAGCCGTTCCCGGGTGGGGCAGTCGGTCGGTACGTCGAGGAAGTTGCCCTTCATGCTCCAGCGTGTGCTGGCGACGAGCCGGTTGACGTCCTCGTTCGAGCAGGTGAAGTCGCCGGTCTCGGCCATGTCGGAGTAGACGGCGACGGCCCGGAAGTCGGCGGGGTCGATCGGCAGGTCGGTGTCGACGAGCACGTAACGAAAACCGAAGACCGCGAACGCCGTACGGTAATGATCGGTGCCGCCGCTGCAGATGAGCGTGACTTCCTGTTTCGGGGTGGGTTGAAGTTTGCCGGGGATCCTGTCGGCCTGGCCGGTGATCAGCAGCATCCCGGTGATCCGCCCGATCTGGCGGCGTTCGGGTTTGCGCAGCTGGATATTGGTCTGGGTGAACTCGCCGTCGGTGTCGAGGATCTCGCCGAGGCGTAGCGTGATCGTCTGGCCCGCGGCGCCGTGCACGGTGCAGTCGAGGAAGCCGGCGATGTTCTGCCCGAAGTCGAGCACCCGTCGGCCGCTCGGTGTGGTGATCAGTGTCGGGGTGAACGTCTCCTGGGCTCGCGGTGCGACGTTGTTGGCCGCGACCGGTACGAGCGCCGTGCCGGCCAGGGCCGCGCGGCCGCGGTACGACGGGGTGCGGCGCGCGTCGTAGACTTCGCCGTCCTTGAGGTCGGCGAAGCGGATCGGCCCGTCGTCGCTCCAGCCGAAGTCGTCGCCGCTGCCGATCGTTTCTGCCGTGCCGTCGGCGTACGTGAGTTCCAGCTGGCAGAGTAGGGCGGTGCGTTTGCCGAAGACGTTGGTGACACCGAACGCGCCGACCGATCCGCGGTACCAGCCGTCAGCCAGCTGCACCTCCAGCGTGTTCGCGCCGTCGGCGATCAGGTCGACGACGTCGTAGGTCTGGTAGTGCAGCCGGTGCCGGTAGTCGGTGCTGCCGGGGGCGAGCTCGATGTCCCCGGCCCGCTGCCCGTTGATCGTCGCCTGGTAGATCCCGCAGGCGGTGACGTAGAGCCGGGCTCGCACGATCTCGCGGCGGGCATCGAATTCCCGCCGGAAGCAGTCGACCGGGTAGCGGGTGTTGCGGCGTGGCTCGTAGCCGCCGGTGATCCAGCGGGCCGTCCAGTCGCCGGGTTCGAGCAGCCCCATCTCGAACCAGCTGGAGACCGGGTCGCCGGACACGTCGTTCTCGTCCCAGAGTGTGACCGTCCAGTCGACCCGGTCGCGGCTGGTCAGCGGTACGCCGTCCCACTCGACGTGGGTCATCCGCGCGGATGGCACCTTGCCGCTGTCCCAGAGCGTCACGTCGTCGCGAAGGGCGACGATCCGGTAGGCGGTCTGCGTGGTGCCGCCGTCGCAGTTCCAGTAGAACCGCGGCCGGACGATGTCGATGCCGAGCGGCTCGCTCAGGTATTCGGTGTGTAGCCGGGTCGCCCTCACGGCTGCGCCGCCTTCTCGACCGGGATGAGTACGTCGGCCGCTTCGCAGCCGGGTGCGGTCGCGACCAGCCGGATCTCGCCCGGCCCGGTCGGGCGTACGACCGCAAGCGCTCGTCCCTCGTAGGTGGTGTGCGTGGTCTGGTGGAACTTTTCCGCGGTTGCCGGGTTGGCACCACCGAAACCGAGCAACTCGCCATCGCCCTCGATCGTCACCGTGACCGTCCGGTCGGCCCCGGTGTGCACTGCGCCGTCGTTGTCGGCCAGGGTCAGCGTGACGTACGCGAGATCTCCGCTGCCCGCTGCGACGCTCGGCTGCTCGGGCTGTGCGTACAGACGAATCGGCCCGGTCGCGGTGCGTACCAGGTCGCGGCCGGTCTCCTGCCCATCGCGGTAGGCGATGGCGACCAGGTCACCGGGCTGGTAGGTGACCTCGAACTCGGTACGGAAGCGGTCGAGCGCTCGGCGGCCGGCGGAGTGCCCGTTGATCAGCAGTTCGACCTCGTCGGCGTCGGCGTAGACCTCGACGGTCACGGGCTTGTCCTCGAAGCCGGGCCACGTCCAGGAGGCGATCGCATCCGACCAGACCCAGGGCGTACCGGTGACGGTCCGGTCGTGGTGCTCGGGGCGCCGGACCGCGAGGTAGGGCTGCGAGCGCAGGCCGAAGACGATCTGCCGGTAGTAGGAAGCGGGACGGCGGTGGCCGGTGATGTCGATGTCACCGCAGCCGGCGAGCAGGTAGGGGTAGGGGGCGGTGAACTCCGGCCGTTCATCTGCGCCGAGGTACTGAGGGCGGCCGATGCCGACCTCGCCGAGGTAGTCCCAGCCGGTCCAGGTGAAGTCGCCGATCACGTGGTCGTGCTCGCGGACCAGGGCCCAGTTGCCGTCGATGCGGGTCGGGAAGGTCTCGGTGCCCAGGATGATCCGGTTGGGGAACAGGGTCTTGTCGAGGGCGTAGCGGCTTTCGGAGTAGTTCATGCCGGCCACGTCCAGCAGCGCGTAGGACTGGGCGGTCTTGCCGGTCACCAGTTCGGAGGCGGCGATCGCGTTCATCATGTCGCCCGCGTTGGCCATCGCCGTGTTGATGCCGCCGCCTTCCTCCTGCCGCTCCTGTCGCTGCTGGCGCAGGACGGCGAGGTCGGCCATCACGGCGAGCATGTTGTTGATGCCGTTGGTGACGTACCGGGTGGGATCCAGGGAGCGGACCTTCTCGGCCAGCTTGCGGCCCAGGGCGGCGCCGGCCGGGGTGCCGGTCTCCGAGATCTCGTTGCCGATCGAGTACATGATCACGCTGGGGTGGTTGCGGTCCTTGACGACCATGGCCTCGACGTCGCGTTCCCACCAGTCGGCGAAGTTCAGGTGGTAGTCGAACTCGCTCTTGCCGGAGGTCCACACGTCGAACGACTCGTCGATCATCAGCATGCCGAGGGCGTCGCAGGCGTCCAGCAGGGCTGGTCCGGCGGGGTGATGCGACATGCGGATCGCGTTGAACCCGGCCTCCTTCAGCAGCCGGACCCGGCGCCGTTCGGCGGCCGGGGCCGAGACGGCACCGATGATCCCGTTGTCGTGGTGGATGCAGGCGCCGCGCAGTTTCACGGTCTCACCGTTGATCCGCAGCCCATGGACCGGGTCGAGGCGCAGGGACCGGATCCCGAACGTGACCGTCTCGCGGTCGAGGGCGCCGAGCGTCGCCTCGGCGCGGTAGAGGGCGGGGTTGTCCACGTTCCACAGCCGGGGACCGGGGACGTAGAGCCGCAGGCGGGCGGTCGTGGACTCGCCGGGCAGCACGGTCACCGGAGTGGCTCCGTCGGCCACGACCGCACCGTCGGGGTCGCGGAGCTCGATCGCGAGGTCGTGGGTGGCGATCTCGATCGAGTCGTTGACGACCGTGACGGCGACCTCGACGACGGCCCGTTCGGCGTCCACGTCGGGCGTGCTCACCGCGACGCCGTCGGGGGCGATCCGGACGACGCCTCCGACCAGCATCCAGGTATCACGGTAGATGCCGGCTCCGGTGTACCAGCGGGAGTCCTTGTGAGTACGCGCCTCGACCCGGACCTCGTTGTCCTCGCCGAACTTCAGGAACCGATCGGCGTCGATCAGAAAACGCGAATAGCCGTACGGCCGCTGCCCCGCGTAGGCGCCGTTGAGGAACACGACCGCGTCGCGGTAGACGCCCTCGAACTCCAGGACGATCCGCTTGCCGCGGTCCTGCTCCGGCACCGGGAAGCTCTTGCGGTACTCGACGGCGCCGCCCGGGAAGTAGGCGCCGGCCCCGTCCTCGGCCGTGGACCGGGTTCGGCCGATCATCGCGTCGTGGGGCAGGGTCACCGGCGCGAACGGCACGGCCGGACCGGAGAGCTCCGCGAACGGATTGACCTTGGGCCGGACCTGCCAGCCGTCGTTGAACGAGGTGCGGATCATCGGTGCTCCTGTTGTTTCTGCGACGTCAGCGAACGTGCTGGACGCGGGTGACGATGGTGAGGCCGCCGACGATCGTGAAAGCGGCCGCGATCAGGTAGAGAAGGGTGTAGTTCTTGCCGTCGGCCGCCCCGATCGCCAGGAAAAGTGGGGCGATCAGTGGGGCCACGCCCTGGGCGATCGTGTTCGAGTAGGCGTAGACGCCCATGTAGCGGCCGGCGTCGGTGTCCCGGTCGGGCAGTACGTCCAGGGCGATGGCCTGGTCGACGCTGGCGAAGATGCCGATACCGAGGTTCCCCAGGATCGAGGCCGCGACGATGATCGCGAGGGTGTGCGTGAACGCCATGGTGACCGCACCGGCGGAGAACACAGCGGCGGCGACAAGGACGAAGGCTTTGCGCCGGTGCAACCGGTCGGAGAGCAGGCCGCCGCCCATCGCCCCGGCGATCGCCGCGAGGACGCCGCCCGCACCTATGGTGGCCACCGTGCCGGCGACCTCGGCGACACTGACGTGCAGGCGGTCGGCGAGGAAGTAGGCGGTGAAGGTCGTGTTGAAGGTGAGCCCGAAGAAGAACAGGAACCGGCCCAGCCAGTTCCAGGCGAAGTCGGGCTGGGTCCGCGGGTCGAAGACGTACGTGCGCAGCACGCTGGCCGCGGTCAACGGCTCGCTCAATGGCAGGTCGCGGCTGTCGGGTTCGCGGACCAGGCAGATGAACAGCAGCATCGTGATCACGCCGACCGCGCCGGGCACGAAGAACAGCAGCAGGGCGTTGCCGGACATGCTGCCGGCCAGCACCGCGCCGAGCACGGGGGCGAGCTGCGAGACCATGCCGCCCAGCCCGGAGACCCGGCCGCGCTGGGCCTCCGGCAACTGATCGGCCAGCGAGGCGAGCATCAGGCTGGAGATCGTGCCCCAGCCTGCCTGGGCCAGCACCCAGCCGACGCCGAGGACAAAGATGGACGGCGCCTGCGCGAGCACCAGCAGCGCGATGGTACCCAGCGCGGTACAGACGATGAAGTAGGGGCGGCGGCGGCCCAGCCGCGAGCGGGTGCGGTCGCTGAGCATGCCGGCGATCGGCGCGACCAGGACGGTGGTGATGCCGCCGGCCCCGATGACGTAGCCGAGGTATTCGGTCTGGCCCGGGGCGAGCTGGTCGACCCGGATGGCCAGGGACAGGGCGATCGGGGTGACGTAGGCGAGGTAGACGCCGAACTGCGCGGCGATCAGTAGCCAGATATAGCGGGCGCCCGCCTTGGGCGGATCCAATGTGACGGACATGGTGGACTCGCCTTCATCAGTCGAGGAAGGGGCGTTCGCCGCCGAACCGGACAGGGAGCCAGACGTAGCCGGCGATCGAGGTGTCCGGGTCTGCCAGGGCAGCGTTAGCGCCCGAGTGGGGGACGGTGTGGGGAGCTGGATGAGCCATCGCGCGCACACACAGCGGATGCGGGTGCGGAAAGTGCGTGGAGTAACGGCCGGTGTAGTCGGCGTTCAGGCCGGCGCAGATCAACTCGCTGTGCATGCGCTCGAAGTAGTGGTAAGCCTTGCGGTCGATGGGGTCGACGACCAGGACGGTGGACTCCTGGAACTCCGAACCCATGACTTTGATCCAGCAGATGTACCTGCCGGTGCGTTCGTTGAAGACTATGTCCGGCTGGTCGACCTTCTGGGCCGGAGGCAACGAGTCGTAGAGGTCGTGCGAGGGGTAAAACCGGGTGCCCCAGCGCCGGATGCCGGTGCCGGTGGTGGAAAGCTGCTCGCTCTCTCCGTATCGGTAAAACGTTTCATGTACGCGCAGCACCGAACCGCCGTGAGCCCGGACGCGCTCCCCCCGCATGCCGAGCCACGGGTGGCCCGACGGGAAGCGATCCTGCGCGGCATCGATCATGTCACAACCCTCGACTTGGTTGGCTTACGCGTGTAACTGAAGCGCGTAAGCAAGGTAACATCGAGACGACCCCCAACCGCAAGACATCATTTTGTAACGGCTGCGTAACGCGCTCGCCGACGAGCCGAACGGCTGCCGACGTCCCCGACGAGAGGCCATGACCCCACCAGCCAAACGCACTACCAGCGCTGACGTCGCCCGCGCCGCTGGTGTCTCCCGCGCCACCGTGAGCTACGTCCTCAACGATCGGCCCGGCCAGTCGATCCCTGAGGCCACCCGCCGCCGTATCCTCGACGTCGCCCAGCGGCTTGAATACCGGCCACACGGCACTGCTCGATCCCTGGCCTCCGGGCGCAGCGACATCGTCCTGCTCGCCGTCCCTGACCTGCCCATCGGCGCCAGCATCAGCCGGTTCGTCGAGGAGCTCGCGGCCGCCCTGGCCGAGCACGGTCTGACCTTGGTCACCCATCTCGCCGGTGCGCGGGGACGCCCTCTGCCCGACGTGTGCGCCACCGTGGGTGCCACCGCGGTCATCGGCTTCACCCCGTTCGACCCCGACGCTGTCCGCGCCCTGCAGCGAGCCGGCGCCCAGGTCGTGCTGCCGCCGGCCGCTGACGGCGACGCCGCCATGGTTCCGATCGGCCGCATCCAGGCCGCGCATCTGATCGATCGTGGCCACCAGCGTCTCGGCTATGCCGTACCCGCACACCCTGACTTCGAGCAGATGGCGGCCGAACGCCTACGCGGAGCCACTGACGCCTGCATCGCGGCCGGACTCGCGCCGCCGTTGTCCGCGTCCGTCGGCCTCGACCTGCAGACCGCGGGGCGGGCCGTCACCGACTGGATCGCCGCGGGCGTGACCGGCGTCTGTGCTTTCAACGACGAGACCGCCATGGCCGTGCTCGCCGCTGCCGTGCATCACGGCATACGCGTGCCCGCCGAACTGGCCGTCATCGGCGTCGATGACATCCCGGTCGCCCCGCTGGCCGCCCCGCCACTGACCAGCGTCCGCTTCGACCTGCACGCGGTCGCCCGCCGCCGTGTCGACCTGATCGTCGCCGGGCTGGCCGGCCAGGAGCCCAGCCCCGAATCGCCCGCCATGGCCGCCGTGCAGCTCATCCAGCGGTCCTCCACCTGACACCCGATGGCCTGGCGGCGGATACGACTGTGGCGAACGCGGGCAGCCCTGGCTCTGCTGCCCGCGTCACGTCCCGAGTTAGGCGGTCGGCGAGGGCCCACCACCAGGCAGGCTGAAGGCATCGTCGGCGCCGACCTCCGTGTCGGAGAGGTCGAGGGCGATGGCGAACGATGCCCGGTAGCCGTCGTCGGTGCTGACGGGGTCGAGCAGCATCTGGTCGCCGCCGTTGGCGTAGTGCATGTCGGTCGCGTTGGTGGTGTCGGCGGTGCCGTTGGTCGCGTAGACCCCTTCGGCCAGGTACTGCGTCGTGAAATCCTCGGGAAGGTAGAGCTGCGAGGTGAATTCGTACGCGTTGCCGTCGGTGCCGGTCGTCTGGATCTTGACGTGGATGTGCACCGTGCGGCCGCTGTACCAGCCGGGCAATACCGTGGTGAAGGACGCGAGCCCGTCGCTATCGGTGGCCTGATAGCCCCGCAGGTAGCTCAGGCCGGTGGTGCCTTGCGCGGCCACGTCCGAGTAGACCCCCAGAGCATCGCACTGCCAGATGTCCACCTTCGCGTCCGGCAACGCGACGCAGGTGCCGTCCGTGACCTGGAGAACCGTCAGATCGAGGACGAGCGTGGTGCCGTCCACCTGCTCGCCTGTCGTGGGCTCGGTCCGTAGGTCGGACCGGTCCAGGTTCTCGTCGACGAAGTACGGGCCTTCGGTCATCTCCGGCTTCACCACGCAGTCTGCCGTACCGCCGGTGGCCTCGGCGACGGTGGTGGCCGCCGAGGTGCCGGTCGCGGCGTTCGCCACACCGATGCCGGCGGTGACGATGCCGATGCTCCCGAATCCGAGGACCGCCAGCGCTCCTCGTCGGCTGAGCACCCGGCCGACGGGTTTGTCGTCGTCTTCCACGGTGTTCGTCCTTTCCATGAGGGACAAGTGATCAGGAAAGGCTAGGAACCGGCGTAAAGACGAATATATGAGGAACCTAAGATTTATCTATGTAAATAGATACTGGGTGATTGTCGGTACCCCACCAGCGGATGGCGTCGCCCTTGGGCTGCACGTCCCAGGGTCAGGCGTCGGCTTGATCCACTGGCTGTGGCGGGTTCGCGTACAGGGCGGTCTTGGCGATGGCCGCGTCGATCCCGCCTTTGAGCGCGGTGGCGTTGCCCCAGCCCACGTAGTAGGCCAGCTGGATGACGGCCTCGTTGAGTTGTTCAGGGGTGAGCTCGTCGTTGGCGAGCGCGCCGCGGGCCTGGACCTCGATCAGGTCGGCGCGGCCGAGAGCTGCTGTCGCGCCGAGCACCAGCAGGCGGCGGTCGCGGATGGATAGCAGCGGCCGGCTCCAGACGTTGGCGAACAGCTGTTCCACGGTCTCGGTCAGGAACGGGTCCTTGCTCGGTGGCATCCGGGCGGAGAACCCGGGTCCGTAGACGGCGTCCATCGTGCGCAGCCCGATTTGCCTGCGGTCCGCTGGTTCATCGCTCATGGATGATCACCTTCTTCGCTGGCCGTCGTGATGACGGGATGGTCGGAATCGGGCGTTGCTCGTCACTGCGGACGGGCCGCCGGGTGGTCGGGCGGGTTCTGTACCCACCGGTTGTCCTCGATCAATTCGCGGCTGCGCCATCCGCGGGGCGTGCGTACCACGGTGTGCCGGTAGTAGCCGCCTGCGGCGCTCCAGGTGGCGCTCCACGATGCGCGGAAGGGGTTGTAGAACAGTGCGACGACGCGCGCCTCGTCGCCGCCGGGCTCGAACTCGATCTCGATGTTGGTGATGTGGTGATGGGCGCCATCGACGTGGGTGAAGCTCTGCTCGAGCCATGCGGCGATCGTTTCCCGGTCGCCGGCGGGGCCTCGGCCGCTGCTGTAGTCGAGGTGAGCGTCTTCGGTGAAGACCGTGCGCCAGAGCGCCCAGTCCTTGCAGTCCACGGCACGTGCGTAGCGGAACAGCAATGCCTGGATGTCAGAACGGTCCGACAGCTCCCGTTGGTCCATGCCGGATCACGCTAAACCATTTTGACAGAGTGCGACAGAACTTGTTTCGAGTGCGTGTCAGACCCCGCCGACCACGGTCAGGCCGCGCAACCCCCAGGCAACCGCCTCGCCCGGCGAACCGGGGTCACCTTCGCGCGCCCACCAGCCCAGTGATTCCACGATCGCCGCCTGGATCGCTGTGCCGGCCGCGATCGGACGCAGGCCGTCAGGGGGTTCGCCCAGCCGGCGGGCGACGAAGTGGATGATCTCCTGGCGCCAGCGCAGGAATGCCGAGGTCTGCACTGACTGCAGCTCAGGTGTCATGGCGATCAGGCGCAGTCGCTCACGGTTCGCGTCGTTGTCCGCGCCGGAGAAGACCTCGACCACGGCGGCGCTGATCGCCTCGATGGTAGCCATACCCGGATCGGCCTGAGCGAACCGATCACCGAGAGCGTCGAAGGAGTCGTCGACCTCGTCCCAGACGATGTCCGCCTTGGCCGGGAAGTACCGATGCAGCGTGCGGACGCTGATCCCGATCCCGTCGGCGATCTGCCCCATGGTGACGTTCTCGTACCCACGCGACAGCACGATCCGGATGGCCTGCGCTCGCAGATCTTGCCTTCCCAACAGGGGCGGGCGGCCGCGGCGCATCGTCTGGTCCACCCCCTCACCGTAGTGGCCTTGCCTTTCTCGCGACTTATGTCAGACTGTGCCATAAGTAGGGCACTGGCGATAATGACGAGGTTGAACAGCGAGGCGAGAGCATGGCCGACATCCAGAAATTCGATGTCATCGTGGTGGGCTTCGGTGATGCCGGCGCCGCCGCGGCGATCGAGGCGGCAGACAACGGGGCACGGGTACTGGTCCTCGACCGAAGCTACGGCGGAGGCGCGAGCGCGTTGTCCGGTGGCGTCGTCTACGCCGGTGGCGGCACGCCTCAGCAACTGGCCAACGGATTCCATGACACTCCCGAGAATCTGTACAACTACCTGCAGCAGGAGGCGGGTGATGCCGTCGACGAGGCGACTCTGCGCCGTTTCTGCGAGCAGAGCCCCGGCACCATCACCTGGCTCGAAGAGCAGGGTGCGAGCTTCGCGAGTTCCCTCGCCCCGTACAAGACCTCGTACCCCACCGACCGCCATTACCTGTATTTCTCCGGCAACGAGAAGGCGTACCCGTACAACGAGAAGGCCGTCCCTGCCCCGCGTGGGCACCGTACGGTCGCTACCGGTCTGGCCTCGGGCAAGGTGCTCTGGACCCACCTGCGCGACTCGGCGTTGCGCAAGGGCGTCACCTTCGTCCCGCTGGCCCGGGTCCAGGACCTGGTCATCGAGCACGGCAGAGTCGTCGGCGTGAAGTACCGCGTCCTGCCCGGCGAGAAGGCCAGGAGCAGCGGGCACGAGAAGTACATCAAGCGCAGCGGCAAGCTCGGCAACTGGTCGCCGCCGCTGGGTAAGCGGTTCACCGACAAGGCCGACGCGATCTGGGAGGCCGGCGCCGTCGAGGAGGAGGTCAGGGCCGGTGCGGTGATCCTGGCCGCCGGCGGTTTCATCTACAACCCGGAATGGGTGAGCCGGTACGCCCCGCAGTTCACGAAGATCTCCCCGCTGGGCACGCCTGGCGACGACGGCGCCGGCATCCGGCTCGGCATCGATGCCGGCGGCCGGGCCGACAAGATGGGCAACATCACCGCCTGGCGCTTCCTGGCACCACCGAGCGCCCTGATCGAGGGCATCACCGTCGGCATGGACGGCACCCGCATCGCCAACGAGGACCTGTACGGTGCCACGCACGGTGACGTGCTGATGCGCAAGTTCGCCGGTGAGGGCTGGGCCATCTACGACTCGGCGATCTGGAAGAAGGCCCGCAAGCAGACACGCTCGCAGACCCAGATCTTCCAACGACTGCAGTTGATCTACACGTTCACTGCCGGGCACAAGAAGGCGGCAAGCCTGGAGGAACTCGCCCAGAAGACCGGAATCGAAGCTCGTGGCCTGCAGGCCACCGTGGCCGCCTACAACACCGGAATCTCCCGTGGAGACGGCGATCCGGCGCACAAGGCCGCCGAGTACTGCACGCCGCTGCTCAAGCCGCCGTTCTACGCACTGAACATCTCGGCGGAGAACGCGGCGTTCTACCCGCTGCCCGGCCTGACGCTCGGTGGCCTGACCGTCGACGGTGAAAGCGGCCTGGTGGTCCACCGCGACGGCGGCACGATCCCCGGCCTGTACGCGGTCGGACGCAACGCCGTCGGCGTGTGCTCCAACAGCTACATCAGCGGCCTGTCGCTGGCCGACTGCATCTTCTCCGGTCGCCGGGCCGGGGCGCATGCCGCGCTCACGGCACATGATGACGCGGCCTGACAGCGAGCTTGCGGATCAAATATTTGTTTCTATCGGAGGGGTGACATGAGCCAACCGCAGGCAACGGAATTCGACGCGGTCGTCCTCGGCGCGGGAAGTGGCGGCTACGCTACGGCGTTGCGCGCCGCGCAGCTCGGTATGAGCGTCGCGCTCATCGAGCGTGACAAGATCGGCGGAACCTGCCTGCATGCGGGTTGCATCCCGACCAAGGCGCTGCTGCACGTGGCGGAGGCCGCGGAGAGCGTCCGGCACAGCGCATCGCTCGGCCTGCGCGCCACGGTCGACGGCGTCGATGCGGCAGGCGTACGGAAGTTCACGGACGGCGTCGTGACCAGGTTGTACCGCGGGCTGCAGGGCCTGGTGGCCGCTGCGCCCGGCATCGTCTCCGTCGTCGGCGCCGGCCGCCTGTCCGACAGCCACACCGTGACGGTCGACGGCATCCACTACATCGGTCGGCACCTGGTGCTGGCTACCGGATCGGCTCCGCGTACCCTCCCCGGCGTCCGGCTCGGCGGCCGGATCCTCAGCAGCACCGAGGCTTTGCAGCTTCCGGAGATCCCGTCCCGAGTGGTCATCATCGGCGGAAGCGTCATCGGCGTCGAGTTCGCGAGTGCCTGGCGGTCGTTGGGTAGCGAGGTGACCATCGTCGAAGCCCTGCCCAGCCTGGTCCCGCAGGAGGATCCCGCCCTTTCCAGGCAGCTGGAGCGCGCTTTCCGTCGCCGCAAGATCGGTGTGCGTACCGGTGCACGGGTGGCCGAGGTCGAACAACGCGACGACGACGCCACTGTGGTGCTCGCCGACGGCGAGAAACTCGACGCCGACTACGTGCTGGTAGCGGTCGGCCGTGCACCGGTGACCGGCGATCTCGGCCTGGAAGCGGTCGGCATCAAGACCGAGCAAGGCTTCGTCCGTACCGACGAGCGGTTGCGCACCACGGTCCCGCACGCGTACGCCGTCGGTGATCTGGTCCGTGGTCTGCAACTCGCGCACCGTGGTTTCGCCCACGGGACGTTCGTCGCCGAGCAGATCGCGGGACTGAACCCCGCTCCGGTGACCGATGCGCTCATCCCACGGGTTACTTACTGCGAGCCCGAGCTGGCCAGTGTCGGACTGACCGAATCTCAGGCACGCGAACGTTATGGAGACGGGGTGCGGACATACGAGTACAATCTAGGTGGAAACGGCCGTAGCCAGATTCGGGGTACCACGGGCCTGGTGAAACTGGTCCAAGAGCCGGGCGGGGCGGTCGCCGGGGTGCACATGATCGGCTCGCGTATCGGCGAGCAGGTCGGTGAGGCGAGCCTGTGGGTCAACCTCGGCCTGCACCCCGACCAGGTCGCCGGGATCGTCCACGCCCATCCGACGCAGAACGAGGCCCTCGGCGAGGCCGCTCTCGTACTCGCCGGCAAGCCCCTCCACGCGCACGCATGACGGCGCCCGACGGCCGCAAGCTGCTACGCCTGGAGGTCCGCAACGCCGAGACCCCGGTCGAGAGGAAACCGCCCTGGATCCGGGCTCGTGCCGCGCCGGGCCCGCAGTACACCCAGTTGCAGGCGCTGGTCAGCGCCGGAGGACTGCACACGGTGTGCCAGGAGGCCGGTTGCCCCAATATCTTCGAGTGCTGGGAGGACCGGGAAGCGACCTTTCTCATCGGCGGCGACCGGTGCACCCGTCGTTGCGACTTCTGCCAGATCGACACCGGTAGGCCCGCGGCCCCCGATCCCGACGAACCACACCGGGTGGCCGAGTCCGTGCAGGCGATGGGACTCGCGTACGCGACAGTCACCGGGGTCGCCCGCGACGACCTGGTCGACGGCGGCGCCTGGCTCTATGCCGAGACGGTGCGGGCGATCCACGAACTCATCCCCGGAACCGGCGTGGAGATCCTCGTGCCCGATTTCAACGGCCGCCCGGACCTGCTGCGCTGGGTTTTTCAGGCGCGGCCCGAGGTCTTCGCGCACAACCTCGAAACCGTGCCGCGAATCTTCCGCAGGATACGGCCCGCGTTCCGGTACGAACGTTCGCTCGACGTGCTGACCCGGGCGCGCGAGTTCGGGCTGGTCGTCAAGTCCAACCTCATCCTCGGCATGGGCGAGACCGCCGAGGAGATCGACGAGACGATGCGGGACCTGCACGCAGCCGGCTGCGAGCTGCTGACCATCACCCAATACCTGAGGCCCTCGGCCCGTCACCACCCAGTGGAGCGCTGGGTCCAGCCCGACGAGTTCGTGCGACTGCGCGAACGGGCCGAACAGATCGGCTTCGTCGGCGTCCTGGCCGGTCCTCTGGTGCGCTCGTCGTACCGAGCCGGACGGCTCTATCGTGCCGCTGTTGCCGCGCGCCAGCCCGGCGACAACCCGGCGGATCGGATCGGCTGCGCCTGACTGCCCTACCGGTAGGCTTGCTCCCGCGATCAACAGCCAGCAGACGGCCGATGTTCGTGAGTAGGGCATCACGGGGCCTGGCCAGGCAACGGACGCGAGCGAATACTTGCTCCATCACCGGGCCGGGGGAATGAGGGAGTCGGGGCGAGGATGACAGCCGAGCGCGTCACCACGACGTCGAGTGCGGCAGCAAGCCGCCGCGGGGATGAGATCCGGCAGGCGGCCGGGGCGCTCTTCCTCGCCAAGGGCTACGCCGCCACGACCATGAACGACATCGCCGCGGCAGTCGGCATCCTGCCCGGCAGCCTCTACCACCACTTCAAGTCCAAGGAAGCGGTAGCAGCCGAGATCCTGGAAGCCTTCAACGCCGAGCTGCAGGAACTCGCGTCACGTCTGCGCCGATCCGGTCACCGTGATCTACCCGCCGAGCAGCGGTTACGTGAGCTGACCCGCGAGATCGTGCTGCTCGGCCAGCATCACGCCGCTGCGGTCCGGTTGCGTATCTTCGAACCGCCGAGTTCGGCCGGCGAGCGGTTCCACTCAGCGGTAAAGTTCTATCCCGCGAGCCTCGTCCGGCTATGGAACGCCGCCGCCAACGACCTGAGCGCCGCCATCTCCGGCTCACGCCTGGACCCGCCGATGCTGACCCGCGCCTTGCAGACACTGGCCTCAACCATGGCGGCGAGCCTGCCGGCTTCGGCCAGCCCGCAGGACTCCGCAGCCGTCATCTGCGACGCTCTGCTCTACGGCATTGCCGTGGACTGCCCCCCGGATCTCGATCTGGATACCTCGCGCCCGATGGCCGCAGCCAAGGAGGCCGTCGCACGATGGCACGAGCCTTTGGTCGAAGACGAGCTCAAGGCGCAGATCATCGCCGCCGCCCGCGCCGAATTCGCCCGGCGCGGCTACGACGCAACGACCATCCGTGACATCGCCGAAGCGTCAGGGGTGCGCATGGGCACGATCTACCGACGGGTGAACTCCATGGAGGAGATCCTCGAAGAGATCACGATCAACTATGCCGCGCATCTCGACGACGCGATCAGGGCGGTCCTGACCGCGGAACCCGAGGCTGCGGCGGCGACTCTCGACGCGGTGAGCTACGTGGTCGTCCAGGCCCACCGTCATTTCCCGGACGAGACCCGGATGATGAGCCTGAGCTGGAGCAGACCCCAGCAGAAGCAGCCCGCCGTCCAGGTCAGCTACCGCGAACAGGTAACCGATCGAATGACGCTGCTCACCGGTGTGCTGGCCGATGGGGAGCGCGGCGGTGATCTGCGTCTGCCCGCCAGCCCTGAGGCGTTCGCCCCCCGGCTACGCAGCATCCTCTGGACCCGCTTCGCCGCGCGCGAGAACGGCCGATACAGCAAGGTCCAGCCCTTCATGCGTAACCACCTGCTGCGCGGCGTCCTGCCGCGTTCGTAGCCAGCGCGATCGTCGCTGACTGGTTTCGACATGGGCAATCTCGTGCTTGAGATCCTTCGTCATTGGTTGTCTGGAGGAAGTTAGGGCGCGCGGATCGGTGAAACGTTCACAACGTCTTAGATTCGTCTATGAATCGGTTACCGGTTCGGCGGTGCGGCAGCGGATCGATCAGCCTTTGACGGCGCCGACGAGGACACCCTTGATGAAGTGACGCTGGATGAAGGGGTAGACAGCGACGATGGGGAGGACGGTGAGGATGACGACGGCCATTTTGACGGCCTCGGTGGGTGGCATGGTGTTGCCGACCGCGCCGCCGGAGGTGATCGGGGCTTGGCCGGCGAGCAGGTAGCTCTGCAGCACCCGCTGGATGGGGTAGAGGTCGTTGCTGTCGATGAATAGCAGGGCGTCGAACCAGACGTTCCAGTAGCCGACCGCGTAGAACAGGCCGATCACCGCAACTACGGCCTTTGACAGCGGTAGCACGATGCGGGTCAGGATCCGCAGTTCGCCGGCGCCGTCGATGCGGGCGCTGTCCAGCAGTTCCTGGGGTACGCCCTGGAAGAAGCCCCGCAGGACGACGAGGTTGAAGATGCTCAGCGCGCTCGGCAGGATCAGTGCCCAGATGCTGTTCTTGAGCCCGATCCCGGTCACCACCAGGTATTTCGGAACCAGCGGCGGGTAGATCAGGAAGGGCAGCAGGAAGTAGGCCAGCAGCCAGCGGTTGCCGAGCGAGTGCGATCGGGACAGGCCGTACGCGGTGAGTACGGTGACGGTCAGGGAGATCGCGGTGCCGGCGACCGTGATCAGCATGCTGATCCACAGTGCCTGGGTGACGGCGCCGCCGGAGAAGATCGTCTGGTAGGCCGACCAGTCGAGGCCTTTGGGGATGACTACGAATCCGCCGGCCTCGGCGATGCGCCGGCGCGAGGACAGGCTGGTCACGAGGATCGCCCACAGCGGGAACAGCACGCCGAGCACCAGCAGGGTGAGCACGACGGTCTTGAACGTCTGCCCGATGGGGGTGGGCTTCTCCGCCCAGGCCGGGCGGCGGGTTGCGGTCATGACTTCGCGTAGATTCCTCGTTCGCCGAGCAGGTGCGCCACCTTGTTCGCGGCCAGGATCAGGACGAGCCCCACCGCGGCTTTGAACAGGCCGGCTGCCGCGCCGTACCCGTAGTTGCCGGTCGCGATGGAGTAGTAGTAGGTGAAGGTGTCGAGCACTTCCGACGCCTGTCGGCCGACGGCGTCGCGCTGGAGGATGAACTGCTCGAAGCCGACCGACAGGGCGTCTCCCAGGCGCAGGATCAGCAGCAGCGCGATCACCGGCCGCAGGCCGGGCAGGGTGATGTGCCAGAGCCGCCGCCCGCGGCCGGCGCCGTCGACCGCGGCGGCCTCGTAGAGGTTGGGGTCGATGGCGGACAGCGCGGCGAGAAAGACGATGGTGCCCCAGCCGATGTCCTTCCAGACGGCTTCCGCGGTGACCAGGACGATGAACGTCTGTGGGTTGGACATGATGTTCCACGGCTGCAGGCCGGCCTCGCGGAAGGTCTGGGCCAGCAGGCCGGCGCCGCCGAGCATCTGCACGAAGAAGGTGATCACCAGCACCCAGCTGAAGAAGTGCGGCAGGTAGACGACGGTCTGGACGAATCCGCGGATCCGGCTGGAGAGCAGGTTGTGCAGCATGATCGCCAGCAGGATCGGCAGGGGGAAGAAGAAGACCAGCTGGAAGGCGGTGATGGTGAGCGTGTTGCGCAGCGCTTCCCAGAAGGCGGGGTCCTCGAAGAGCAGCTGGAACTGGCCGAAGCCGATCCATTCGCTGCGCAGGAACGCCTCGAGCGGGTTGCCTCCGGCGTACGGGTTGTAGTCCTGGAACGCGATGACGTTTCCGGCGATCGGCACGTAGCTGAAGACGAGCAGGAGCAGGAATCCGGGCACGACCATCGCGAGCAGTTGCCAGTCGCGGCGCAGCCGCGCGCGCAGGGGTACCCGGTTCATCGGCCTGCCTCGGACAACGCCTTGGCCATCAGCGTGCGGGCCTCCTCACCGCCGTTGTCCTTCCATTCCTTGATCAGGGCGTCGAGGTCGGACAGCGGGCGGCGTCCGCGCAGCAGGTCGGTGATCTTCTCCTCGGCGGGCACACGGTAGGCGGCGAAGCGGGCCGGCATCTCCAGCTTCACTCCGTCCCACGGGTCCCTCTCCAGGAACTTCACCATGGCGTTGGAGTAGCCGAGTGCGTCTTGGACGTAGTGCGGGGTCTCCGGGAACGGGCCGACCGTGGGGTTGCGGCCGCTGATGAAGAAGTACTGGTTGGCGATCTCCTTGAAGGCCAGGTCGGTCTTGACCGGCCCGTCCGGTGTCGCGGTGTGATGTTTGCCGGCGACGCCGTAGTCGCGCAGCTGCGCCTCCTGGGTGCCGAGCGGGGCGGAGCACCAGTTGACGATCCGCAGCAGTTCCTCGACGCGTTCCTTCGGCAGGCCGTTCTTGATGAAGGTGTAGGAGATCGCGTCGCTGCCGCCCCAGACCAGCGGGTCGCCTCCGTCGGCCGCGAAGATCGGCACCGGCTGGATGTCCAGGCTTTTGTTGATCTTCTGGTTCTCGGCCTGGGCGCCCTGCCAGTAGCCGAACCCGGTCTGGGAGAAGAGGATGGCGCCGTTCTGGGCGAACAACTTGTTCTGGTCGGCGCCTTTGCTCGCGACGAGGTCCGGGTGGACCAGGCCGTCGGAGTAGATCTTCGCCATCACCTCGACGGCCTGCCGGTACTCCGGGGTCTCGTACTTGAATTCCGGGGTCCTGTCGGCCCGCAGGCGCCAGCCGCCCTTGGACGCGGGTACCCGGAAGTACATCTGGATCATCTGGAACACGTCGCTGAACGCCCACACGTTCCTGGTCGGCTCGGTGATCTGTTTCGCCATGGCGAGCAGTTCGTCGAGGCTCTTCGGGATGCTCAGGCCACGCTGGTCCAGCAGGTCCTTGCGGGTGTAGAGCGCGTAGGGGAACGGGGTGTCGGTGGGGTTGGGCACGGCGTACAGGCGCTGGTTCCAGACCGCGTTGCGCCACGCCCCGGACGGGAACGCGGCGAGCATCGGATAGGCGGCCGCGGCGTCGCCCTTGAGGTGGTCGGTGAGGTCGGTGAACAACACCTTGACCGCGTCTGCGAACCGCGGGATCTTCTCGACCTCCCAGCCCGGCACGCACAGCAGCTCGGGCACGTCCCGGGCGCCGAACATCGCGTTGAGCTTGTCGGCGTAGGTGTTGCCGTCCTGGACGGTGAAGGCAACCGGGGTGCCGAGTTCGGCGTTGACCGCCTGCAGGTAGGCGCTCTTGTCGAGGCCGGGTGGCGCCGGACCCCAGACCGGGGTCATCGCGCTGATCTTTTTGCCGCTGGTCCCGGGCTTGGCGGTGATCGCATCCACCAGCGAGGCGGGATATCTGGTGAACCCGTCCGGTACCGGACGGGTGCCGATGACGTCCGGCTTGACGGCGATGGTCAGGTCCTTCTGCGCCGGCAGGACGCCGGTGATGCTGTCGAGATTCTGAGCGGTGCCGTTGCTGGCCGGCCTGTCGCTGCAACCGGTCAGCAGCGGTCCGGCGGCAATCGCCGCCGCGCCGACACCGAGAAGCTCCAGAAAGTTGCGCCGCGACGTAGTCATGCGTCTCCCATCGAGAAGGCCGCGAGTGTTGCGCATTAGAAACTTTCTATATTTCAGACCGAAACATAACATGGATGTTCATCGACAACCATGCTCGGCATCGAGAAGATATCGGCAGGTCGTCGCGGTCTCCTTCGACGCCTGTTCTAGAGAAAGGTTTCTGCCATGGGCGAGAACGTCCGCGGCATGCCCGCCGTCCGGATCTACTTCTCCGGACGGCGGATCAAGGAGTGCATCCCGTCGGTCGCGATCGCCAAAGACGCTGCGGTTTTGGCTGGCCCGGCGGCACCGTCACGCTACGGGCAAGGACGAGCGACCCCGACGGGGACTCGGCGGCGGTGCGGTGGTGGTGTTACCGGGAGGAGGGTACCTATCCAGGCGAGGTGACCATCACCGGCCGTGAGGTGGCATCGGCGGCCGCGCTGGCCGCCGCGCGGCCCGGCCAGACCATTTCCGTCATTCTCGAGGGCACTGACGACGGGCCGTTCCCGCTGACCCGCTACGCGCGCACGATGATCCGCGTCCTTTACCGAGGAGCTGCCGTGCTGTGCCGGATTGTCAGCGAAGTGGCGAGTTCGACACCGATCTGTGCGGGCCGTTCGCCGCGGCTGAGGGCGAGGGCCATCTCCGTGGCGGCTATCGCCATTTCAGACAACGGCTGGTGGACGGTGGTGAGCGGCGGGTCCATCAGCGCGGTGATGGGCAGGTCGTCGAAACCGACCACGCTGAGGTCGCCGGGAATATTCAGGCCCCGATCGCGGGCGGCCTGATAGACACCGAGCGCCTGCAGGTCGTTGCTGGTGAACACGGCCGTCGGCCTATCGCTGCCGGCCAGCAGCGCACAAGCGGCCTGAAGACCGCCGGCCTGAGTCAGGTCGGCCTTCGCGACCTGGACGGGCAGGCCGGCCGCCTCCATCGCGGAGCGGTAACCGTCGAACCGGGCGCGGCAGCACAGGATCCGCTCGGGGCCGACGATCATCGCGATGCGTCGGTGGCCGAGCTGGATCAGGTGGCGGACGGCGGCCCGGCCGCCGGACCAGTTCGTGGCACCGACGTAGGGCGCGTCGTCGGCCAGTTCCTGGGTGGGGTCGAACACCACGAAGGGGATCCGCTGCGCCCGTAGCTGGTCACGTTGCTCCTGCGACAGCTGGGCGACGGTGACGACGCAGGCGGGACGCCGGGCGAGCGTGTCGTCGATCCAGTAACGCAGAGTGCTACCGTCGGGCCCGAACTCGGACAGCAGCACACCGAGATGATGTTTGCGGGCGGTCTGCTGGACGCCGCGGATGATCTCGACGCCCCACATGCTCTCGATCTCGTCGAAGACGAGTTCGAGCAGGTTGCTACGCGACGGCGGGCTGGACTTGCGATAACCGGACGCCTCGATCAGCGCCTCGACCCGAGCCCGGGTCTCCGCCGCCACCCCCGACCGCCCGTTGATCACCTTGGACACGGTCGGTACCGAGACACCCGCGGTCTGGGCGATGAACGAGATGGTCACCGGCCGGGAAGGATCACCGGTCGGTTGTTCACGGTCGCTGGTTGGCACGTGACTTTCCTCCGTTCACGGGGCCAGGATAAGCGGCTCGTATTCGAACCAGTCGACGTGCACGGTGCCGGCCAGCGCGTACGGGCCGATGACCCGCCCGGTGAAACCGCCCGCGACCTCGGTGGACAGATAGCGTCCGTCGAGCTCGGCCAGCACGGTGACGGTGCCGTCCGGCTCCTCCACGCCCAGCGTCACCACGTCCGGCCCGTCCCGGGGATCACGCACGGGCGCCGACGACGTCTCGATAAGTAGGACAACAGTCTCATCGCGTACCTCGTGGGCCGCGACGACAACGCTGGCAGGGCCGATACGAGCACGTGCCTCGACACGCCCTGCGGCCACCTGGAGCTCGTAGTGATGAAGCTCGTCCAGGCGTACCGCGAGCCCACCGCTACCGCCGCCTGCGTCGATCCGGGCGCGGACCCGGCATTGGAGGTGTTGCTGCCGGCGGCCGAGGAAAGTGACGTCCAGGTCGTCCAGCGACCCCTGACCGGCGTGCAGGGTGAGCCAGCCGGCGCGTTCCGTCAGGGAGTACACCGAAGCCGGTCGATGCCGTAGCGAGATCCAAGACGGGTGCAGGACGCGCGCGTCGAAGTCGTCGCGGCTGGGGGTGACCGGGCCGGGCTGCAGCGGCCACGGCGGCGCCACAATCTCGCTGCCGATCCCGCCGACGATCGGCCAGCCGTCGTCCCAGCTCACCGGTGCCAAGAAGGTCTCCCGGCCGAGCGGGTGCCAGCCGGGACTGCCGCCGCGTGGCCGGGTACCTAGCAGCACCATCCACCACGACCCGTCCGGCCCCTGCGCCAGGTCCGCGTGGCCGGTGTTCTGGATCGGATGGTCAAGGCCGCGGTGGGTGAGGATCGGGTTGCGCGGACACGGCTCGAACGGGCCGGCCGGGGACGGCCCGCGGGCGACGGCGACGCCGTGGCCACGTTCGGTGCCGCCCTCGGCGATCAGCAGATACCAGAAGTCGCCGATCCGGTAGAGGTGCGGTGCCTCCGGAGCCTTCGCTCCCGGCGAGCCGGACCAGATTCGCCGTGGTGCCCCGATCGTCCGCCCGGTGAGTGGGTCGAGGCGGACCTGGCTGATCCCGGCGGTGGTGCACCAGCACACGCCGTCGTCGTCCCAGGCCAGATCGGGGTCGATGCCGTGCACCCCGGGCAACGGCATCGGATCCGACCACGGCCCCGCTGCGTCGATCGCGGTGAACAGCATGTTGCCCCGGTCGCTGACATTGGTGACGATCAGCCAGAACCGGCCGTCGTGGTGGCGCAGGGTCGGTGCGTAGACGCCGCCGGACGACCGCGTGCCGACCGGTAGCCGCAGCTGCTCGGGCCGTTCCAGCGCGTTCCCGATCTGTGTCCAGTGCACCAGGTCCCGGCTGTGGAAGATCGGCACGCCCGGGAAGTACTCGAAACTGGAGCAGGCCAAGAAGTAGTCGCCACCCACCCGGCAGATGCTCGGATCCGGATGGAATCCGGGCAGCACCGGGTTAACGATCACGGCCATCCCTTCGCTCAGCCACCTCGTGCGGCCAGAAAGTTTTCGGTCGATTTCTGCGAAGGCTAACGATCGACGCACCCACCGTCAACGAGATCGGCTGATAGAACTGGCATCAAGCTGTGAATATTGACGGACATCATAGAAAAGCGTAGCTTTCGCTGAAGAAACTTTCGCACCGGTGCCGCGGGAGCCATCAAGGACGTCTTGCGCAACGTCCGGCCCATCCCCAGTGCGAGCGCCAACGCGCCGCATCCCCCGCATCACAGGAGAGAACCATGCGTGACCCCATGCATTCATGGCGCGTGCGCCGACTCGGGCTCGCCACCGTGGTAGCCGTCGCCGCCGTGACCGGCATCGCGGCGGTGGCACTGCCAGCCGAGGCGGCGACCACCGCGGCCGTGACCGTCAACGCCGAGCAAGACCTGGCCACCTTCCCCGCCACCGGCATCGGCATGAACGTCGCCGTCTACGCCGGGGCCATGAACGGGCCGGACATCCCCGGACTGCTCAAGAACGCCGGCGTCGGCCTGGTCCGCTATCCGGGCGGCGGCTACGGCGACGGCTACCACTGGGAAACACACACCGTCGAGGGTGGCTACGTCGCCCCGAACACTGACTTCGACACGTTCATGGGCACCGTCCGCTCGGCAGGCGCACAACCGATCATCATCGCCAACTACGGCTCCGGGACCCCCGAGGAGGCGGCAGGCTGGGTTCGCTACGCCAACGTCACGAAAGGCTATGGGGCGAAGTACTGGGAGATCGGCAACGAGGTCTACGGAAACGGGCTGTACGGCGCCACCTGGGAAACCGACAAACACGACAGCAAGACCGCCACCACGTACGCGACCAATCTGCTTTCCTACGCGACCGCGATGAAGGCCGTCGACCCGACCATCAAGATCGGTGCGGTGCTCACCACGCCCGGATCGTGGCCGGACGGCATCGTCGGCACCGGCGACACCATGGACTGGAACAACACGGTCATGTCCATCGCCGGCAAGAGCATCGACTTCGTGGTGGTGCACCATTATCCGTACGCGACCAGTCAGGCCGAGCTGCTGAGCAGGCCGCAGACGGAGATCCCCGGCATGGCGAGCACGCTCAAGTCCCTGATCAACCAATACGCCGGCGGACGCGACGTAGGCATCGCCGTCACCGAGGCCAGCTCGCTCTACTACAAGAACACTTCGCCCAGCGGCCTGTTCGCCCCCGACGAATACCTGACCTGGCTGGAGAACGGCGCCTTCACTCTCGACTGGTGGAACCTGCACAACGGCACCGACTGCTCCAAGATCACTACGGTTGAAGGTGCCACCGATTACGACGACGGCGGGATGCTCTCCAGCGGAGCCTCCTGCGAACCGCCGCTGAACACGCCGTTCGCGCCCTACTACGGCACCCAGATGATCACCAAGCTCGCCGCCGCCGGCGACACCCTCGTATCGGCCGCCAGCTCCAGCGCGCTCGTGACCGCGCATGCGGCCAGGCGCCCGAACGGCGACGTCAGCGTCATGCTGATCAACAAGGATCCGGCCAACGACGCCACGGTCAACCTGTCCTACGCCGGCTTCACGCCGTCGTCCGCCATCCCGACCACCTACACGTACCTCAAGAACGGAACCTCCATCGGTACGGCCACGGCTGGCAGCGCGGGCCTGCAGACGATTCCGGCGTACTCCATCGTGGTAGTGCAGCTGCATGCCGGCAGCGGAGGCTCGACCTCGTCCAGCCCGAGCACGAGCCCCACGGCGAGTCCCAGCCCTAGCTCCGGTACCGCGACGTGCGCCGTCAAGTACACCAAGAACGAATGGCAGGGCGGCCTGGTCGCGGACGTCGCGATCACGAACACCGGCAGCACCGTGGTGAACGGCTGGACACTGGCCTTCACCTTCCCCGGCGACACCAAGGTGAGCAACGCCTGGAACGCCACGGTCCAGCAGACCGGAGCCGCGGTCACCGCCACTAGCGTCACCTACAACACCACGATCGCCGTCGGCGGCACCGTCTCCTTCGGCTTCCAGGGCACCTGGGCCACCAACGACGCCAACCCGACCAGCTTCACGCTCAACGGCCGGAGCTGCTGACGACGGCGGGCGCGGGCCGATCGCCACCTCGATCGGCCCGCTCTTGCCGACGGTTCAGCCGAAAGGGGCTGTGCTCCAGTTGATCCTGCGGGCATTAACATTGCGTGACATGGGCCAGTGCGAATCCGTGGATCTGGTCGATCATGGGATTGTCGAGCAGTCCCGGTAGTGCCTGATCCACGATTGCGCGTCCCCGATGGGACACCTCGGTCGTTCGGTCCGGTATGACTTACCGCCCCTGTCGTGCGCATGATCCGGGGGTGTTGTGGGCGGGCCAGCACCCCGCCATCGGCGTGGCCGACAGTGCCTCGGACGGTAGCGGGGCGGAACGTAGGCGATACCGCCGCGGGCCAGGTTATCGAGCAGGTCGTCGTCGTGCCGGACGGCGCGGTCGTCTGGGCTTCGGCGACCGGGGTGTGGCGCCGTCAGCGGTGTGCGGGGCCGGTCGGTCCTGGCGTGGTGTGCGGGGTGGTGAGCGCTCGGATTCGGCGGTAGCCGCGTCCGAGCAGGGTGGCCAGGGCGATGACGGCGGTGTGGGGCCAGGGGGTGAGGTCGCCGGTGAGTATGCCGGACCGGTGGGTCAGGAATCCGATGAAGATCAGTGCGGCGAGGATCGTGACGGCGAGACTCGTCTGCCAGTCGGTGAGGTAGCGGGCCAGGACGCCGGACACCGTGGCCATCACCAGCAGCCGTGCCTCGCGTTCCGTGGGGGCGAAGACCGCCGCGGCGGCCAGCGCAGCCAGGACGACGGCGGTGGAGCCGCCGGCGAGGCCGAAGGCCGCGGCGTCTCGGTCGTCCTCGGTTCGTGTGTGCATCGCTGTCTCCTCGGTGTGGGGTGCCGGATCGGCCGGTGGCCCACACCGCTATCCCAGCGCGCCGGCGGGTTCGAGCACAGGTCCGTTGACGCCTTGGGTACGCCGCGGCCGGCAACGTTGACGCGTTCGTTGACGCCCGGACATCGGCGCCGCCGGCGGCGGCGCTGAACGCCGGGTCTCGACGACGCGGTGGTGCTCCGGATCCGGCGGGTCACCTGACGTCTCCTCGGTGGGGACTACCGGGGCGCCGGCGTATGCGTGATGTCAACATCGGGCGGGTCGGCGTCAAGGACGCGTACCAACGCCTTTCGCGCCGCGGTGGTGGTGCGCACGCTCGGGGCATGACGCTCTCCGAACTGCTTCCGTCTCTGCGTACCGTGGCTCAGCCGCACCTCGATCCGGCGGTGTGGCCGGCTACCGCCCGATGGGAGGGGCACGGTGACCTGGTGGTGGGCGAGGTGCGGGTGGCCGGCCTGATCCGGCGGCACGGTGACCCGGTTCACGTGCTGGACGAGGCGGATGTGCGGCGGCGGTGTGCCGAGTACGGGCGGGCGTTCGGTGCGGGCGCGGTGGCCTACAGCGCGAAGGCCGGTCTGACGCCGGAGACCGGGCGGTGGATCGCCGACGCGGGCCTGGGCTGCTATGTCTCCTGCGCCGCCCAGTTGCGGGTCGCTCTGCTCGCCGGGTTCGCGCCCCGGCGGCTCGTGCTGCACGGCGGTGCCAAGTCGATCGCCGATCTGGATGCGGCCTACGCCTGTGGTGCGACCGTGGTCGCCGGGTCGCCCGCCGAAGTCGAGCGGATCGCCGCCCGTGCGCCGCGGGGGCAGCGGGTGCTGCTGCGGGTGGTGCCCTCCGTCGGCGGGCGGTCCTGGGTCCGGTACGGCTTCCGGCTGGGCAGCCGGCCGGCGCTGCTGGCGATCGAGGAGCTCCTCGCCGCCGACGGGGCGGTCCTGGCCGGGCTGGACTGCTCGCTCGGGCACCAGATCAGCCGGTTCCACCAGTTCGAGGCGGCGCTGCGGGAGGCGATGGGCTTCGCCGCGGTGGTGCGTGCTCGCACCGGAGCCGTGCTGTCGGCGCTCAACCTGGGCGGTGGGCACGCGGTGGCCTACCACGACGGTGACGACGAGTTCGCGGTCACCGCGTTCGCCTCCCGCGTCCGGGCCATGCTGCGCCTCTCCGCCGAACGGTACGCCCTCGACGAGCCGAGCCTGACCGTGTCGCCGGGCCGGGCGCTCGTCGCGCGGGCCGGTGTCACCCTGGCCCGGGTCGCCGCGGTGTCGACCGGCCCGGACGGTGGTCACCGGGCGCTGCTGGAGGGCGTGGTGGGCTGCCCGGTGGCCGCGCCGTGCGCCGGACGGCATGCGGTTCAGCTGATCGGCAGGGCTTCCCGGGCCGGCACGCGGGAGACCACGGTGCTGGCGGCGCACGGCCGCGGCGCGGCGCCGGTCGGGGTGGCGTCGCTCCCCACCGATCTGGTCGCCGGCGACGTGGTCGCGGTGGCGGGTACCGGGGCCTATCACCACGACGCCGCGGCGTCCGTGGCCGGCCCGGCGGTGCTGAGCGTGGCCCGAGGCCGGGTCCGGGTCCTGCGGGACCGGGTCCCGGTCGAGGCGTTGCTGCCCGGTGCGGCCTGACAGCCATCACCCGGTGAAGAGACGGGGCCGCCCGGTTCGGGCGGCCCCGTCGCCGTCTCAGCGTGTCCCGAGTGCCATCTGGCGCAGGATCATGTGCGCGGCCGTGTCCAGTGCGCCACCCAGCAGCCGCAGGTCGTCGACGGCCCGGTGCAGCTCCGCCATGGTCGGTGCGGCCAGCAGCACCACCGCGTCGATGTCGGCGGCGATCCACCAGGCCGACACCACGAACGGCTGGGCACGCAGGTGGTCGAGCAGGTGACTGCCCGCGACGGTGGTCCTGAGCCGGAGGCAGACGATCGCCTCGTGCCGGATCTCGTCACCGACCGGGGTCTCACGGTGCAGGGTCATACCGCAGATATACGTCGGCGGCCCGCCCGGCCGCCCGGCTGTTAACGGCATTGGTGCGCCGCATCGCACACCTTTGACGCCGTGATGACAGCGGCCCCGGTGGCAGTGGGAGCGGTCACCGGCGGCGTTAATGCGGCGTCAAATAGCGCCGGGGCGGCGTAGCCATCGCGTCAACACCGATGACATAGGGGTGCGGTACGCGCTGTGCTTCAGCGGCAAGCATCGCAACCCCTCGTCAAGGAGTACTCGTGGCCGACATCGTGTTCGTCGTGATCACGGTGGCGCTGTTCGCAGCGCTGACCGTGCTGATCCGGGCGGTCGAACGCTGGTGAGCGCCGTCAACCTGATCGGCCTGATCGTGGCCGTCCTGCTCGGCGCCTTCATGGTCGCCGCACTGCTCTTCCCGGAGAAGTTCTGATGGCCGGCTGGCTCTTCGTCATCTCGTTGATCGTCGCCCTGGTGGCGGTATACCGCCCGTTCGGCGACTACATGTTCCGCGTCGTCTCCGGTTCCCGGCACAACGTCGCCGAGCGCGGGATCTACCGCCTCGTCGGCGTGGACCCGGCGGCCGAGCAGACCTGGGGCGTCTATGCCCGCAGCGTGCTGGCCTTCTCCACAGTCTCCATTCTTTTTCTGTACGCGTTCCTTCGGCTGCAGGACAAGCTCTGGCTGTCGCTCGGTTTCGACGCGGTGACCAGCCACATCGCGTGGAACACCGCGGTCAGTTTCGTGACGAACACGAACTGGCAGGCCTACTCGGGTGAGTCCACGATGGGTCACCTGGTGCAGATGGCCGGTCTGTCGGTGCAGAACTTCGTCTCGGCGAGCGTCGGCATCGCGGTCGCCGTCGCCCTGGTCCGCGGCTTCGCGGCGCGTGGCGGCGGGACGCTCGGCAACTTCTGGGTCGACCTGACCCGGATCACGCTGCGGGTGCTGCTGCCGCTCTGCGTGCTGATCACGATCGTCTTCATGGTCGCGGGGATGGTGCAGAACCTCTCCGGCGGCACCGACGTGACCACGCTGACCGGGGCGGCCCAGCACATCACCGGCGGGCCGGTCGCCTCCCAGGAGGCGATCAAGGAACTCGGTACGAACGGTGGCGGCTTCTACAACGTCAACTCGGCGCACCCGTTCGAGAACCCGACCGCGTGGACGAACTGGATCGAGATCTTCCTGATCCTGCTGATCCCGTTCAGCCTGCCGCGGGTCTTCGGCCGGATGGTCGGGCAGAACCGGCAGGGATACGCGATCGCCGCGGTGATGGCCGTCCTGGCGATCGCGAGCATCGCGCTGACCGTCGGCTTCGAGCTGCACGGCTCCGGCACGGTGCCGCAGGCGGTCGGTGCGGCGATGGAGGGCAAGGAGGTCCGGTTCGGCATTCCGAACTCGGCGACCTTCGCGGCCGCCAC
The DNA here is from genome assembly GCF_040681165.1 of Actinoplanes sp. NPDC051851. Lineage (NCBI taxonomy): Bacteria > Bacillati > Actinomycetota > Actinomycetes > Micromonosporales > Micromonosporaceae > Actinoplanes > Actinoplanes sp. NPDC051851. The sequence goes on from NZ_JBFAYF010000045.1 coordinate 80,178, forward strand.
CACGCTCACCTCGACCGGGGCGGTCGACTCCTTCCACGACTCCTACACCGCGCTCGGCGGGATGATGCCGATCGTCGACATGATGCTCGGTGAGGTCGCTCCCGGCGGCGTCGGCGCGGGCCTGTACGGCCTGCTGATCCTCGCGGTGATCACGGTCTTCGTGGCCGGGCTGATGGTCGGGCGGACCCCGGAGTACCTGGGCAAGAAGATCAGTGCCCGGGAGATCAAGCTGGCCTCGCTCTACTTCCTGGTCACCCCGACGATCGTGCTGGCCGGCACCGCCGCGGCGTTCGCCACCGGCAACAACTCGACGGCCCTGAACACCGGCGCGCACGGCCTCTCCGAGGTGCTGTACGCCTTCACCAGCGCGGGCAACAACAACGGCTCCGCGTTCGCCGGCATCACGGTGAACACGCCCTGGTGGGACACCGCGCTGGGCCTGGCGATGCTGCTCGGCCGGTTCCTGCCGATCGTGCTGGTGCTGGCGCTCGCCGGGTCGCTCGCCAGGCAGAAGCCGGTGCCCGAGTCGGAGGGGACCCTCCCCACCCATCAGCCGCTCTTCGTCGGCATGGTCGTCGGCGTGACGATCGTGCTGGTCGCCCTCACCTTCCTCCCCGCTCTCGCTCTCGGACCCCTCGCGGAGGGCCTGTCATGACCACCGTTCTCGAAGAAAAACTCGTCGTGCCGGGCGGGGAACCGCCCACGCCGGTCAAGGCCGGTCTGCTCGATCCGAAGCAGCTGTGCAAGGCCGTGCCGGACGCGGTGCGCAAGCTGGACCCGCGCGTGATGTGGCGCAACCCGGTGATGTTCATCGTCGAGGTCGGCGCGGTCTTCACCACCGTGCTGGCGATCACCGACCCGAGCGTGCTGAGCTGGCTGATCACGGTCTGGCTCTGGCTCACCGTGGTCTTCGCGAACCTGGCCGAGGCGGTCGCCGAGGGCCGGGGCAAGGCGCAGGCCGCCACGTTGCGGGCCGCGAAGCAGGACACCGTCGCCCACCTCACGGACGGCGGGACCGTCGCGGCGAGTGAGTTGAAGCTCGGCGACGTGGTGGTGGTCGAGGCCGGGCAGGTCATCCCGGGTGACGGCGATGTGATCGAGGGCATCGCCAGCGTCGACGAGTCGGCGATCACCGGTGAGTCGGCCCCGGTGATCCGCGAGTCCGGTGGTGACCGGTCGGCGGTCACCGGCGGGACGCGGGTGCTCTCCGACCGGATCGTCGTGCGGATCACCCAGAAGCCCGGCGAGAGCTTCGTGGACCGGATGATCGCGCTGGTCGAGGGCGCGAACCGGCAGAAGACGCCGAACGAGATCGCGCTGAACATCCTGCTCGCCGCGTTGACGATCATCTTCCTGCTGTCGGTGGTGACGCTGCAGCCGCTGGCGATCTTCTCCAAGGCGTTCCAGGCCGCGGCGCCGGACACGGCGGCGATCGACGCGGACGGTGTCACCGGGATCGTGATGGTGTCGCTGATCGTCTGTCTGATCCCGACCACGATCGGGGCGCTGCTCTCCGCGATCGGCATCGCCGGGATGGACCGGCTCGTGCAGCGCAACGTCCTGGCGATGAGCGGCCGCGCGGTGGAGGCGGCCGGCGATGTCAGCACGCTGCTGCTGGACAAGACCGGGACGATCACCCTGGGCAACCGGCAGGCGTCGGCGTTCGTGCCGGTCGAGGGGGAGACCCCGGAGAGCCTGGCGGACGCGGCGCAGTTGTCCAGTCTGGCGGACGAGACGCCGGAGGGCCGGTCGATCGTGGTCCTCGCCAAGAACGAATTCGGGCTGCGCGAACGGGAACCGGGCCTGATGACCGAGGCGGTGTTCGTGCCGTTCACCGCGCAGACCCGGATGAGCGGCGTCGATCTGGGCGACCGGCGGATCCGCAAGGGCGCCGCCGCCGCGATGATCGCCTGGGTCCGGAGCAACGGCGGGCGGCCCGGGGACGAGGTCGGCGAGATCGTCGACGGGATCAGCGCGTCGGGTGGTACGCCGCTCGTGGTGGCCGAGAACGATCGGATCCTCGGGGTGATCCACCTCAAGGACGTGGTGAAGCCGGGGATGCGGGAGCGGTTCGACGAGATGCGCCGGATGGGCATCCGGACCGTGATGATCACCGGTGACAACCCGCGGACCGCGAAGGCGATCGCGGACGAGGCCGGGGTCGACGACTTCCTGGCCGAGGCGACGCCCGAGGACAAGCTCGCCTACATCCGCAGGGAGCAGGAGGGCGGGCGGCTGGTCGCGATGACCGGCGACGGCACCAACGACGCGCCGGCCCTGGCACAGGCGGACGTCGGCGTCGCGATGAACACGGGCACGTCGGCCGCGAAGGAGGCCGGCAACATGGTCGACCTCGACTCCGACCCGACCAAGCTGATCGAGATCGTGGAGATCGGCAAGCAGTTGCTGATCACCCGGGGCGCGCTGACCACGTTCAGCATCGCCAACGACATCGCCAAGTACTTCGCGATCATCCCGGCCATGTTCGCCGGTGTCTATCCGGGCCTGGACACCCTCAACGTGATGCGGCTGCACTCGCCCGGCTCGGCGATCCTCTCCGCGGTGATCTTCAACGCGTTGGTGATCATCGCGCTGATCCCGCTCGCGCTGCGGGGTGTGCGGTACACCCCGGCGGGCGCCAGTGCGCTGCTGCGCCGCAACCTGCTGATCTACGGCCTCGGTGGCGTGATCGCGCCGTTCGTCGGCATCAAGCTCATCGACCTGCTCATCCAGTTCATCCCGGGGATCTGATCCAGATGCGTCTTCCCGCATGGCTTGCCCAGCACCTCGCCGCTCTGCGCGCACTGCTCGTCCTCACCGTCCTTTTCGGTCTCGCCTACCCACTCGCGTTCGTCGTCGTGGGTAAGCTTCCCGGCCTTTCCGCAGAGGCCGATGGGAGTCTCGTGAGAGTCGGTGCGGAAACCGTGGGGAGTTCTCTCATCGGGCAGAGCTTCACCGACGCCGACGGGAACGCCGTCCTGACGTACTTCCAGAGCCGGCCGTCGGCGGCTGGGGACGGCTACGACCCCACGTCCACGTCGGCCAGCAACCTCGGGCCGGAGAGCGTCGTCGACACGCTCTCCGACGACCCGGACGACGCCGTGCAGAGCCTGCTCACCCAGGTCTGCGCCCGCAGCCTGGCGATCGGGAAGCGGGAGGGCGTCGACGGCAGCCGGCCCTACTGCACCGCCGACGGGGTCGGCGCGGTGCTCGCGGTCTTCCACCGGGACGGCTTCACCGGGCCGGTCACCCGGGTGGTGTCGGTCAACCAGACCGGCACGCCGTTCGTCGCCACCTATCAGGGCGTGACCGTGGAGCCTGCGGAGAACGGCGAGGACTACCGGGCGCTCGGTGGTGTGATCACGCCGATCCGTGGCGACGCGCCGGACTCGCCGATCGTGCCGTCCGACGCGGTCACGTCGAGCGGGTCGGGCCTGGACCCGAACATCTCGGTCGCCTACGCGGACCTTCAGGCGCCGCGGATCGCCCGGGAGCGGGGGATCAGCCTGGCGCACGTGCACGAGCTGATCAGGGAGTACACCACGGGGCGTGCCCTCGGCTTCCTCGGTGAGGCCGGTGTCAACGTGCTGGAACTGAACGTCGCACTGGACGCCGGGAAGTAGAGGGGCGCAACCGCTCACGCAGGTCGCCCCGGAGGGTTTCGCGGTCTGGACGCGCCAGCGGCCAGCGAAGCCCGCCGGGGCCCTCGGCGGGAGCGGCGGTCTGTACCCACCACCCCGACGCGACATCGATCTTCCGAATTTGATCTTTAGGTGGGTTTCATGGGCCGCGGTGAGCTGCGGATCTATCTCGGTGCGGCGCCGGGTGTGGGGAAGACCTACGCGATGCTGGAGGAGGCGCACCGGCGGGCCGAGCGGGGGACCGATGTGGTCGTCGCGCTGGTGGAGACGCATGGACGCAGGCACACCGCGGCCATGCTCGGTGAGCTGGAAGTGGTGCCGCGCCGGGAGATGATCTATCGGGGCGTGGGGTTCACCGAGATGGACCTCGATGCGGTGCTGGCGCGGCGGCCCTCGCTGGCCGTGGTGGACGAGCTGGCGCACACCAACGTGCCCGGCTCGGCGAACGCCAAGCGCTGGCAGGACGTGCAGGCGCTGCTGGACGCCGGGATCGACGTGCTGAGCACGGTCAA